>CALNCH010000201.1 GCA_937875245.1 uncultured Spirochaetaceae bacterium | reverse complement strand
CATTACATTTTGTACAGCGAGGTATCCCTTTTGAGTCCCAATGCTCTTTATTTGTCATATACGAAACATCATAAAAAGCCTTACATTCAGTACAATAGTTGCGTAATGTACTTCCATGTAGTTCATGCACTGTTTTGCTACCTGCTTTTTGGTGCAATCCATCAATATTTTGGGTAATAACACAGCTCAGTTTTCCATGTGCTTCCATTTCTGCAAGTTTTAAGTGAGCGGGATTTGGTTCTACCTTTTCTGTAAGCATTTTTGCATTGTAAAATCGATAGAACTCTGCTGTATGTTGATTAAAAAAAGTTTTACTTAATATGGTTTCTGGCGGATAGTTCCATTCTTGGTGATATAAACCGCTGGTACTTCTAAAATCGGGAATACCACTTTCTGTGGAAACTCCGGCTCCTCCAAAAAAAACAATTGAATTGCTGGAATCAATAATTTCTTGTAATTTTTCTATCATAATAATAAGTATGATACCTAAAGAGTGGCTAGGTCAAGCTTCAAATTGTGTTTATCAGATTATAAATTTATCTTTTTTATAAGGGACATTTTATGTCTCACATCCAGAAGTATACTTACCTCATAATTTATAAGGAGTAAGAGATGAAAAATAATAAAAAATTGAGACCTGAGTATGCTTATTTTGCGTGTGACTTTATGGCATCTCCCCTTTGGCATTCAACCAAAAAGCGTGCAGCACTTGCAAAGTTGGTGGTAATATCTTTTGCTGTTGTTTTGCCTTTTATTACAGCAGCCGTTGTTTCTTGGGCTGATATACATAATGACTGGTTTATTGAACGATATCTAATAAACTTACCTGTTTCTGCTGTTATATGTTTGCCCTTAAGTGTCTTTTTAATAATAAACAGCTTTCCTTTGTATCATAAAATTTTAAGACGTACATTGGACAAATATGGTTTTACTGTTGCAATTCCTGTGTAAAAGTTATACAATCGTTTCTTAGGAAATGGTATGTCAAAAAAAACAAAGGTTTTGTCTGAGGTTACAGCAACTCATGGTGGAATAGCAAGCTTATTAATAACAGTCATTTTAGTAGGATTTGGGGAACGAATTGGAGAGCGCTATTTACCAATTTACGTTACAACCGCAGGTGCGTCTCTTTTTGTTCCTTCTATTTTAAATGCCTTAGATAACTTTCTATCTGCAATCTATTCTTTTCCTGGAGGCTGGATTTCTAGCAAAATCGGCTATAAAAAAGCTTTACTCTATTTTAATCTTTTTGCCATTATTGGCTATCTAATTGTTATCATTTTTACTGGTTGGGTTGCGATAATCATAGGTAGTATTTTTTTCTTGTCTTGGTCCAGTTTATCTATGCCTGCTTGTATGGATCTTATCAGTTATGAAGTTCCAAAAAATAAGCAGGTTATGGGTATTTCCCTTCATTCTCTTATCAAAAGGATACCAATGGCATTGGGACCTCTTTTAGGTGGGGTATTAATTGATAATTTAGGGATTACTATAGGAATTCGTGTTGCTTTTATTCTTGCTACAATTTTTGGTGTAGTAGCCATAATTGTACAGCAGATAACTTTATCTGATAATGCAGTTCCTTACAAAAAACAAGAAGGCTTTCCTAAGGTGTTTCCTTGGAGTTTTTCTAAGGATACTCAGATTTTACTGGCTTCTGATATTTTGGGTAAATTTTCTAGTCAAATTCCCTATGCCTATGTTGCAATTTGGACTATGGAATATGCAAAAGGGGCTCAAATAAGTGCTACACAATTTGGGTTACTGAGCTTTATCGAAATGATATGTGCTATTGGTGTATATATTCCTGTAGGTCTTTTGGGAGACAAGTTCCAAAAGAAGTGGTTTATTATGATCACTTTTATTTTATATGCTTTATTTCCTGTTTCTCTTTTCTTTGGGCGTAGTTTTGGTTTATTGATTATCTGTTTTATTATTCGGGGATTTAAGGAATTTGGTGAGCCAACAAGAAAGGCACAGATTATGGCTTTAGCACCTCAGGATAAAAAAGCTTTGTATTTTGGAGCTTATTACTTATACCGTGATATTTTGGTTACCCTCGGTGTTGTTCTAGGGGGTATTCTTTGGGTTATCAGTCCTGAATTAAATTTAGGTATTTCCTTTTTATTTGCGTTAGGAGCAGTTCTTTTATATGGAATAAAAGGAAAATAAGGGACAATATATGTCCCATAAGAGCATGTATACTGTTCTTATGAAAACAAACAAAACTGAAACAGGCATTGTGGTTGCCGCTAAATCAAAGCAAAGTGAATATCGATGGGCTTTTGTTCGAAGCATAACCGGACAGTTGGATTACAAGGGTAAGGTTGAACAAAATGAAGATAGTCCCCTTTTTTCTGGACCGGTAACCTTTGCCTTAGATGCAAGTCCATTTTTTTCAGCTAGTTGGTATACCTGGCTTCCTGACACCATTCCATCTCGTTTTTCTATAGAAGTTCGAGGAGAAAACAATATGCCCGATAGTGATATGTTTGCTTATTTAACTCATATTGGAGCTTTATTGGGTGCAGTAGAAAGTGGAGACAGTCTTTTAGCCGCAGAAATCTTTAATCGCAGAGATATGGTGTTTATGAAGTTTCCACCCTTAACCATGACGATTCTTGAACCAATTGCTGTAGAAGGATTGTTTTCTTGGGTTTGGGCTCGTTTTTATTCAGAAGAAATTGAGGCTTTAGCTCACATGATGGCGGGAAAAAATGTTACTCCCCAAAGTGAATGGGGTGTGGTAGAAGCCTTTTATACTGCAGGAAAAGATCGTTTATATCCTAGTCAATTGGAACCAGAGGATTTTGACACAAAGGGTAATAGTATCAGTCCCTGTAACGAAACTCCCGAACAGATGATGATTCGATATTTCAAAAAACATAGACAAACGAAGCTTACGGTGGGTTTAGTAGGAACTGAGTTTAATTCTTGGTCCCAAAATTCATTAAACTATATTATTCAACGTGTAACAAAAGAGGAAACCCGCAATTTAGTTATAAATGAGCCAACTAGTCAAAATTTACGAGATAAATTGTTTTCTGATATGGCAGTAAGTGTTCAGGCGGAACCTTATAATGTTCACGATAAAAATGCTGTTGCCATATACTTAGAAGATTTAGCCGGCCGTGCAAGTGGGAATTATGGTACCGTACGGGCTGGCTATCTTCGTCGTTACGGAGCTGCTTTGGTACGAAACGCCAAACCTCATCGATACAATTTTAATGGAAAACTCTCTCGTATTGGAAATAGCATAGATGGTCGCTTAGGAATTGTAGTAGAAATGGTGATTTAGCCTTTTTTTTATTGTCGTTTATATACAGTATTATTTGCACTTGGGGTTCCATCTTCTGCGGTAGGAAAACTACCACAAGTAAGAGTGAGGGTCTTAACCGTATTCAAATCGGCAGGCATTGCCATGTTAATTTTCCACAAAAGAGTTGCTTTTGTAGTAATTTCATCTGTTGCGGTTTTTTCAATTTTTTGTGTAATAGTTGCAATAAGTGTTTTTCCTGCTCGAATATATGACCCTGTATAATAAATTTTTGAAAACAAACCTTTCCCATATATTAAAGCTATGGTTTTATCTTCATTAATCTGTAATGTCCAACTTTCTAATCCGTGAGAATATTTCCAATTACCAATAATAGCTTTTCCAATTTTGACACTATCACTTTCACTCATTCCATTTCCGGTAACTGGAGATTCTGCTTCTGGTGCATTTTGCAGTTTATCGGCTGCTTTGTTCGCCGCATCTCCTACTACGTCAAGAACTTGTCCGGTTCCCGTTTTTACATCTTCCCATAATTCACCAGCTTTTTCTGTAACTTCTTTTGAATCAGGTTTTCCAGAAGCTGAAAGAGAGAGGGTTCCCCATACAAAAACGCAAGTAAGAAATCCTGTAATTTGTATTATGTTTTTTCTTTTCATAGTATATTCCTTTTTAAAAATTAAAGACTCAGTAATAAGTCAAAACGGCTTTCAATAGATAGCTGATCTTTTTCAAAATAATCTGGATACTCGGTTACGATATCTTTGATTTCAGATTCTAGTTGATGCAAATGTTTTTTCATATGTTCTTTTGCAAGACTAAGGTTTTTTTCTTCTATAAATTTCAAAAGTGCTTTATGCTCCATCAAAGTTTTTTGTTGCACATTTTGAGCCCATGCTGTCATCATTCTTACTCGGCTGTAATGATTACTCACGTTAGTAATTGTTTCCCAACTTAAGGGTTGCCCTGCAATAGTAAACAACATTTCATGAAAAAGGTTATCAAGAGAAACTATTTTGTAATGATCTTGTTCTGCTATAGCTTTTTCTTGTAAGCCAATATTTTCTTTTATCTTGGCAATATCTAGGTCCGTAGCTTTAGCAAGTAATAATTCAAGTATCTCACATTCTAAGCTTTCACGAATAAAACGTTCTTGTTTTACTCTTTGTAAATTAATTTTCGAAACTATTGTTTCTTTTTGGGGGTAAATAATGAGCAATCCATCTCGTTGCAGACGAATAAATGCTTCTCGAACAGGGGTTCTACTTACAGACAGTTTGGTTGCAATTTCTTGGGTGCTCATAGTACTGCCAGGTTTTAACTGTAAACTCATTATATTGTTTTTAAGTGCGTTGTAGACTGCTGTCTGCACGCTTGTTTGTTTGTCCTGTAAATCTGCCACTAAAATAATCCTTTACTTTTCTTATTATGACACTATTATAGAAAGTATAAAAGGCTTTGTAAGAAAATCCTTGACTTTAGTATACTTGTATACTAACATGTTAGTGTGTAAGGAGGAATTTTATGGAAATGACAATGAGATGGTACGGTAGTAAATATGACACTGTAACCCTAAAACAAATTCGACAGACTTGTTACGCAACTGGTGTAATTACAACGTTATACAACAAAATGCCAGGAGATGTTTGGGAGCAAAATGAAGTAAAAGCTCTTAAAAATGAAGTAGAAAATGCTGGTCTTAATTTGTCTGGTATTGAAAGTGTCAATGTTAGCGATGCTATCAAAACAGGTGGACCAGGTAGAGATAAGGATATTGATGCATATATAAAATCTTTGGAGTCCTTGGGTAAAGAAAACATTCACATGGTATGTTACAACTTTATGCCAGTTTTTGATTGGACAAGAACAGAATTGACTCGTGTACGTCCAGATGGTTCAACTGTTTTAGCATATACTCAGGATGCTGTTGATAAAATTGACCCTGCAAAAATGTTTGATTCAATTTCTAGCGATATGAACGGTACTGTTATGCCAGGTTGGGAACCAGAAAGAATGGCAAGAATTCAAGATTTATTTGCTATGTATGAATCTGTTGATGAAGAAAAACTTTTTCAGAATCTTCAGTACTTCTTGAGTGCTATTATGCCTGTTTGTGACAAATATGATATTAATATGGCCATTCACCCCGATGATCCTTCTTGGAGTGTTTTCGGATTACCTCGTATCATTACTAATTTGAACAATATCAAACGTATGATGACTATGGTGGACAATCCTCATAATGGTATAACTTTTTGTGCTGGCTCATATGGTACCAATCCTGATAACGATTTACCTGCTATGATTCGTTCTTTAAAAGGTCGTATCCATTTTGCCCACGTTCGAAATCTGAAATTCAACGATGGTCGTAATGACTTCGAAGAATCTGCACATTTAAGTTGTGATGGTTCTTTTGATATGTATCAAATTGTAAAAGCTTTGTATGATATCGGTTTTACGGGGCCTATTCGACCAGATCATGGCAGAATGATTTGGGATGAAAAAGCTATGCCAGGATATGGTTTGTAT
>CALNCH010000200.1 GCA_937875245.1 uncultured Spirochaetaceae bacterium | reverse complement strand
CCCTTGCACATTTACGGTATAAACAAGTTTTTAGAGCAAAAAGCGGTGGAGACGGAGAAGGTCGAAATCGATTTGGACGAGACGGGGAAGATGTAATCATTCCTTTACCTCCTGGAACTACAATTAGAGATGCAGAAACAGGAATCCTGATTAAAGAATTTACCACTGAATCAGAAGAAGAACAATTTGTATTTATTTCTGGTGGTAAAGGGGGTTGGGGTAATAAACGTTTTAAGACCTCTACTAATCAAGCTCCTCGCTATGCTCATGAAGGCGAACCAGGTGAAACTCGGAAACTTAAAATTGAATTAAGTATTATGGCAGATATTGGTCTTGTTGGTTTTCCAAATGCAGGAAAGTCTTCTTTGTTAGATTATTTTACCAATGCCCGCCCTAAGATTGCTCCATATCCATTTACCACAAAAATACCTAATTTAGGTGTGCTTCGTATTGATGATGAAAGAGATATCGTTATAGCAGATATTCCAGGAATTATTGAAGGTGCTTCTGATGGTGCTGGTTTAGGAATTCGTTTCTTGAAACATATTTCTCGTACAGCAGCATTAGCTTTTATTGTGGATTGTTCTGATGAGAATTATGCTACTGCATTTGAAACCCTAAAAGAGGAGCTGGCAAACTTTTCCAAAGAATTATCAGCTAAACCTCGTATTTTATTATGTAATAAAATTGATACAGGGGACGGAGCCGTTCATGCCGCAGAATTAGCAGCAAAATACAAAGATGAATTAGTGATTCCTATGTCAGTCCTTAATAAAGAAGGTTTGGACAGGGTTCAAAAAGAAATCTTGGCCTTAGTTATGAAAATGGAACAATCTGAACAGGAAAATTCAGGATTAGTTACTGGAGGTACTTTTTCAAAACCCGTAAAAAGCGATTTTATGGCAACACGTGCTACTGCTTTTGAAGATGATGATGAAATACAGTACCCGGGTTCTGAAAAATAGAGTATGAGACTGGCTATACTAGGCGGATCTTTTAATCCTGTTCACAATGGTCATTTGTATTTAGCACAAAGTGTGATAGATCAGTTTGATTACGATAAAGTTGTGTTTATTCCTGTATTAATAGCCCCTCACAAGGAAATTATTATGGATGTAACCGCTGAACAACGATTGGACATGCTCCGTCTTGGAACAGCCAATAATCATAAGTTTGAAGTAGATACTTGCGAATTAGAGCGGGAAGGAGTGTCATATACTTCTGTAACTATTTCTTATTTGGAAAAAAAATATGAAGGCAAGATAGAAGGGAAGATTGGTTTAATAATTGGTGATGATTTAGCAGAAGGTTTTTCTTCTTGGCGTAATCCTGATATGTTAGCTGAAAATACAGATATCATATTAGCACACCGCCTTTTTTCAGAAAAGAATTCTTGTGTACCTTTTTTGTATCCCCATAAGGAGTTACATAATGCCTTACTTCCTATATCATCAACTCAAATTAGAGAATCAATTGGAAAAAAAGATTCTTGGCGATATCTTGTCCCAGAAGCCATCTATGAGTATATTGTAAACAGGAATTTGTATGACAAGTAATACTGAAACAAAAGTTAACCACGTATCGGACAAAATTAGATGTTATGCTTTGGGCGCTGAAAAACCGTCTCGATATGCACATTCAATTAGAGTTGCAGAAACAGCAGTGATTTTATGTAAACTATACAATGTTGATCCAGAGTTAGGTTATCTTGCAGGTCTAGCTCATGATATTTGTAAAGAAATGGATAACGACAATTTACTATCACTGGCACAAACAGATGGTTTAGAGATTACTTCTTTGGAAGAATCTAAACCATCTTTGTTACATGGTCGAGGTGCTGCAGTATTGTTGGAAAAGCAATTTGATATTACAGAAAAGAGTGTTTTAGAAGCAGTTCGATATCACACTTTCGGTGCTCCTGGCATGAGTAAGTTGGCTCAAATTCTGTACATTGCAGATAAAATCGAACCAGGGCGAAATTATATTGTTCAAGAAAAAATGGATTATTATTATTCCTTAAGTTTAACAAATTTACTAATTACAGTGGTAAGTGAAAATATTTCTTGGTTGGAAAATCAAGGGAAAAAAGTTGCTCCTATATCACGTAGTTTATTACAAGAACTAAAGAAGACTTTTGATAAGGAGAATGATGTTTAAATGGCACAAATTCAAGCAGAACGACATGTACTATTTCTTGTTATCATCTTTTTGGTTTTAGGTGTTACTTCTCTTATCTTGGTTTTTTCCCTCCAAACAGATCCTGTTGAAGAGGTTTTGAAAAATGATCAATTAATTCGTATGCTTATCGTTTTAGAAGATCAAGGAGAACCTATATCTACCACCGTTTTAGCTTATTATCCTGTGTCTCGGCGAGGTGCACTCTTTGATATTCTTGGAAATACCGGTGCTATTTGGTCCAGTTTAGGACGAGTAGATAGAAAAGGGAATAGAAGTATATAAAAAAGAAATAGAAACCTTAACTGGGATGCAGATTCCTTTTACAGCGGAAATAAGTTTAACAGATTTTGGTAAATTAACTGATTTACTAGAAGGTCTAAGAGTATTGGTTCCTTATCCTGTTGATGTGGAAATTGATTCTGACAGATATTTATTACCTTCCGGTGCAGTTACCCTTGATGGTGATAAAATTCAAACCTATTTAACTTATTCTATTCCGGAAGAAACAGCTAGTGACAAGCAAGATAGAACTCAAAATGCTGTTGTTGCTTTTTTTGCAGCATTAAATAAAAACAAAACCCGAGTATTTACTGAGAAAAATTTCAAACAATATTCAAAGTTGATGAGGGTAAATATTGATAAGGATGGTTGTTTTAGGCTTTTTTCTGAAGTTTCTTCAATAGATGCAGAAAGACTGATTCCTCAAGCAATTACAGGATCTTTGCGGGAAGTGGACGGTAAAATGCTTCTTTTCCCCTATTATGATGGACAATTAATTAAAGACGTATGTAAACAAAATGTTTCTGCTCTTGTTTCTTCAAATGAAATAGAACATAGTCGTATTTACGTTTTGGAAATACAAAATGGTACCACGGTACAAGGATTGGCAAAAAATACTGCAGCTCTTTTGCAAAGTGTTGGTTATGATGTGTTAGGGATGGTAAATGCTGATAAAAATGATTATGAAAATACAATTATCATCGATCATATTGGTAACCAAGAAATTGCACAGAGTTTAGCAGGTTTTATAAGATGTGAAAATGTTGTTACAGATGAAGTTTTGCACGATGATGCAGGACTTGAAGCAAATTCATTGGTAGACTTTAGTTTGATTTTAGGTAAAGATTTCGATGGACGCTATGTACAAAAATAGTAAGAGGTTGTATGAAAACAAACAAAGAAAAGGCTTTAGAAATTGCTCAGTTATTAGCAGATTTTAAAGGTGAAGATGTTTCTGTTATTGACGTATCTCAGTTAAATAGTTGGACTGATTATTTTGTTATTGTAACAATAAATAGTTCTGCTCACTGGAAAGGTTTATATAAACAGGTAAAAGATTATGTAAAAGCAAATGATATGGAAATTCATGTGCCAAACAGAAAGATACCAGGTGGGGACGATTGGAATTTAATTGATATCGGACCTGTAGTTGTACATCTTATGTCATCTGATGCACGAGCTTTTTATGATTTAGAAAAGCTTTGGCATGGTGGAGAGAAGTTACTATAAAAAAATAACCCGTTTGAATACTATTCAAACGGGTTTTGCTTTTCATTGCAGAATGTTACATTCTGCTGACAACCGCTGGGGTGCCGATTCGCCATGATTTGACTGTATGGAATATTTTTCTATGCGTCGAAATCGTCGATATCGAATTCGTCATCCTCATAGTCGAAGTCGTCATCATCTTCTTCAAAGTCATCTAGATCATCAAAATCATCATCCAATAATTCGTCTTCTTCAAAGTCATTTAATGAATCATCGTCGTCAAATTCTTCATCAAAAGCATCATCGTAAGCGCCTTCTAAACAGTAGCCTGCCATGGACGAATATTCTAATAATTCAGTATCACTGAGCATATGAGTACTTCCTTAACCTGAGCTTATATTAAGAACATAGATGAGAGTATTCCTTCTGTCAACTAGAAATTTAATAAAA
>CALNCH010000199.1 GCA_937875245.1 uncultured Spirochaetaceae bacterium | reverse complement strand
TTCAAACAATCGTTCCAGTCTGCACGACCAATAAGTGGTAATCCGTGAGGACCGATATGGGTTGTGGTATATCTAAAAGAACGTTTTAAGTGTTCATACAAGGTTGCTTTATTTGTTTCGCTATTGTCAAAAGGAACCATTTCTTTTAAGAAAGAAGCATCTCCTGTTTCACGAATATATCCGCCTACCCCTAAAATCAACCATAAGGGGTCGTCGTTAAAATGACTACCAACATCAGCATTACCTCGTTTTGTTAAGGGCTGAAATTGGTGGTAAGCACTACCATCTTCAAATTGTGTAGAAGCTACATCAAATAATCTTTCTCGTAACCGACTCTGGGGTAATTGATGTACAACACCAAGCATATCCTGGCTTGTATCTCGGAATCCGATTCCCCGTCCTATTCCGCTTTCAAAATATGAAGCAGAACGAGCAAAGTTATAGGTAACAACACACTGATATTGATTCCAAGTTGCCATCCTGTCTAATTTTTCATCGCCAGTGGTAAGGGTAAAGTTAGATAATAAATTATCCCAAAATACTTTTAAGGCATCAAAGGCTGCAAGAACTTTTTCTGGCGTAGAAAACTGTTCTTGTATGCGAAGGGATTTTTCTTTGTTAATAATTCGCATTTTGGCGTTAGTTTGTAACAAACCTTTTTTTGCATTAGGAGAAGAGTCCCATTTTTCTTCCTCTTTGTTTTCAATGTATCCTAAAACAAAAATAAAGGTCTTTGATTCACCTGGTTTTAATTCAATGTCTAAGCGATGACTGGCAATTGGTGACCATCCGTCAGCAACAAAGTTTGAACTTTTTTCTGCAAAAACAGCATCTGGTTTGTCGTAATTATTGTGTAGTCCAAGGAATGTTTCTCGATCTGTTTCAAAACCTTGAATAGGTGCATTTACAGAGTAGAAGGCGTAGTGATTTCGTCGTTCACGGTACTCCGTTTTATGATAGATAGTGCTGTCTTTGACTTCTACCTCACCAATAGAAAAGTTTCTCTGGAAATTGGTATTATCATCATGAGCATTATACAAACACCATTCAATGAAAGAAAAAACTTTTAAGTTTTTTTTCACAGAATCATTATTGGTAATGGTTAACATTTGAATTTCTGCATTTTCCCCATTTGGAACCATGTACAGAACATCTGCTTTTACTTTATTCTTTGATGAAGCGATTTTTGAATATCCAAAACCATGACGACATTCGTAAGAATCCAAATCTACTTTCATAGGTTTCCAACCCGGATTCCAAAGGGTATCTCCATCTTTTATATAGAAATATCTACCATTGTTATCTAGTGGAACATCATTATATCGATAACGGGTTAATCGTCTAAGACGAGCATCTGTATAAAAAGCATAGCCACCAGCAGTATTAGAAATTAAGGAAAAGAATTTTTCATTTCCTAAATAGTTAATCCAAGGATAGGGTGTTTTTGGTGTTTCAATAACGTATTCACGGTGTATATCATCAAAATGACCAAATTTCATAAAGGTCTCCTCATTATTTGGTTAGTTGAAAGAACATATCAACTAACCAAATAATATATCTCTTTTTTATGCTTGTCAAACAAAAAATATGTTAGAGTATCAGTAGGGGCAAAAAGGATACAAGTAGTATGAAAATAACACTATAGACGTTTGTACACTTGATGTACAAACGTCTATAGTATACTATTATGGTGTAGTTGCGAAATCAGGAGGAAAAGAATGGCTACGATTTGTCTTCATAACGGTACTTTACTAAGTGGTTTTTCCAGTATGGAAAAATGTGGTGTATTAATAGAAGATGGTAAAATTGGAGATGTTTTTAGTGAATCTCGCTTTCTTAAGAAAAAGTTTAGTGATTCTGTTCGTATAATTGACGTAGAAGGAGCCTTTATTGCTCCCGGATTAATTGACACTCATATTCATGGTTTTAATGGAAATGGAACAGATAATTGCAGCACTGAAGCTGTTTTGAATATGTCCAAGGATTTAGCAAATTTTGGTGTTACAGCTTTTAACCCAACCTTATATCCTTCTTCCGACGAGAATATGATTGCCGCTATTAAGGAAATTGTTGGGGCCTTAGGAAAAGAAGAAGGGGCTAAAATAATGGGAATCCATTTAGAAGGGCCTTTTATTTCTCCAGACAAATTAGGGGTTCAGAGGCCTGAAACTGTAAAAGCTGTTGATACAGAATTAATGGAACGATTATGGAATGCTTCGGAAGGTCATATTGTAAACATGACAGTAGCTCCAGAAATTAAAGGTATGCGCGATTTAGCATTATTTTGCTTAAAAAAAGGAATTGTATTACAAGCAGGGCATACTAATGCTCAATATCAAAATATGGTGGAAGGAATGCAGGCAGGAATTCTTCATTCAACCCACTTATTTAATGCTATGAGTCAGATGCACCACCGAAACCCAGGGGCTGTTGGTGCTGTTTTAATTCATCCTGAAATGTCTTGTGAAATTATTGCAGATGGTGTGCATGTGCATCCAGACTTATTAAAATTATTAGCAAGGGATAAGCCTTTGGATAAAATTGTACTGGTAACCGATGCACTAACCCCTACAAAACAAGAGGGTTCTCCTTTGTTTGCAAATGGAGAAGAAGTATCTTTTGTTGAAGGCTGTTTTCATCGAGTTCATGATGATGTCATTGCAGGTTCTGCTCTCACGATGATTGAAGGAGTATCTAATCTTGTTTCCTATGGCTTTTCTTATGCAGATGCAATAAAATGTGGAACAGCAAATCCTGCCACGATTATGCATTACAATAAACAAGGCATGATTATTCCAGGGTATGCTGGTGATGTAATAGTATTTGACAAAAACAATAATGTATTAATATCTATTATTGACGGAACTATTAAAAAGAATATCCTGTAAAAGGAAATAAAGGAAGAAATAATGCGTGTTATTATTAGAAACAATCATGAAGAATGTGGAGTTTGGGCAGCTAATCACATTGCAAAACGTATAAATAATTTTGCTCCAACTGCAAAGAAACCCTTTGTGTTGGGCTTACCAACTGGAGGAACTCCTCTGGGGACTTACAAAGAATTGATTCGACTAAACAAAGCCGGAAAAGTATCTTTTCAAAATGTTGTAACTTTTAATATGGATGAATATGTAGGGTTACCCGCAGATCATGAACAAAGTTATCATTCTTTTATGTGGACAAACTTTTTTAGTCATATTGATATAAAAAAAGAAAATGTACACATTTTGAATGGTATGGCAAAAGATTTAGAAGCAGAATGTGTTGCATACGAAGAAGCAATAAAGAATGCAGGTGGTATAAACTTGTTTTTAGGTGGTGTTGGTGTTGATGGGCATATTGCTTTTAATGAACCTGGCTCTTCTTTGTCTTCAAGAACAAGAATAAAAACATTAACTCAAGATACCATCCTTGTAAATTCTCGCTTTTTTCAGGGGGATGTATCTCAGGTACCCACTACAGCACTTACGGTTGGAGTAGGTACAATTTGTGATGCCAAGGAAGTTGTTATTCTTATTACTGGACATTCAAAAGCTCGCGCCTTATCTCATGCAATTGAAGAAGGAGTTTGTCAAATGTGGACAATTAGTTGTCTTCAATTGCATCCAAAAGCTGTGGTTGTCTGTGATGATGATGCAACTGATGAATTAAAAGTTGGTACAGTTAAGTATTTTAAAGATATTGAATCAAGAAATTTTAACAATTTAATCTAGAATTTTGTAATATACAGGCAAAACTTCCAGTTTTTTTACTGGAAGTTTTTTTTTGGGTTGATTTATTTGTCTCAGGAAGCTACTATAGTTGAAGTATGAAATCAATTAACTCAT
>CALNCH010000198.1 GCA_937875245.1 uncultured Spirochaetaceae bacterium | reverse complement strand
AAGTTCAAAATGCTGCAAAATGTGTCATTATTGGGGATACCAATATTTTTATCAAAGCCTTACAAACCTGTGGCAGCTCTCAAAAAATTAATCTTATTACAGAACTAGAAGAAGGGATTTACACCGAAGAATATATCAATTTAATTCCCTTAGATGTAATTGATATGGCTACTTTTCAACCAGGAAAAATAAGTGGAATGTGTGGAAAAGCAGCCTATGCCTTTTTTGAAAAAGCAATTTCCTTAGCCATGGAAAAAAAAGTAGCTGCCGTTGCTACCACTCCTATAAATAAAGAATCATTAAAAGCCGGTAAAGTTCCTTTTATTGGCCATACAGAAATTTTTGGAGCATTGACTAATACACCAGACCCTCTTACCCTTTTTGAAGTAAAAGGATTACGAGTCTTTTTTTTAAGTCGTCATGTTTCTTTACGAAAAGCTTGTGACATGGTAACAAAAGAACGAATTATTGATTATGTAAAACGATGCAAAAAAGCACTAACCCAACTGGGAATAACAGATGGCACTATGGCAGTAGCAGGGCTAAACCCTCATTCAGGAGAACATGGTTTATTCGGTAATGAAGAAGTAGAGGAAGTATTCCCTGCAGTAGAAGAATTACAAAAAGAAGGCATTTCTGTGGTAGGCCCCATTGGTGCTGATTCTGTGTTTTATTTAGCCCTTCAGGGAAGATACAACAGTGTTTTATCTTTGTACCATGACCAAGGTCATATTGCTACCAAAACCTATGATTTTGAGAGAACCATTGCAATAACTTGCGGAATGCCAATTTTACGTACCTCGGTAGACCACGGAACAGCTTTTGACATAGCATGGAAAAATAAAGCCAGTGCCGTCAGCATGATAGAAGCAATTTTATTAGCTGTAAAATACGCTCAGCCTTGCATAAGATAGCACCTTCTTTTATGATAATCCTATGTTAGAACAAGGACTTATAAAACTAGGGTATACCCCTGAGGAAATAGCCACTATGAAAGGTGGACTTGAAAGTTATGCAAAAGAATTAGAACTTTTTAATAAAGCCTATGATTTAGTTGGTGCCGATACCTATGAAGACATTATTATTAAGCATGTACTAGATAGCATGGCAGGACAAAAAGAAATTTGCCGGTTAAAAAATGAAATACTGGCTTCTGGGGTTTCTGAAAAAGACTTTGTTATTGCTGATATTGGAACTGGTGGCGGATTACCTGGAATTCCATTAGCAATCAGTATGCCAGATACGAAATTTGTGTTAATTGAGCGTATGACTAAGCGTTGTCGTTTTTTGGAAAATTGCATTGCGGTTTTGGGGCTAAAAAATGTGACAGTTCAATGTTTAGAAGCAGAACGAGTACCCCAACAAAGTTTTGATATGGCAACCTTCCGCGCTTTTAGACCCCTAGAAAAGAAAATGACTCGAGTTTTATTACGCACATTGAAAAAACCCCATGGTTTATTAGCGGCCTATAAAGCTAAAAGCGAAAAAATAGCAGAAGAAATGGAAGGAATAAAACAATGGGCACCAAATTTTTCTATAGTACCCTTATCTGTTCCTTTTTTAGAAGATAGAGAAAGACATTTGGTAATTATTCCAGGAGCCCAAGAAAGTTCTACATCGGGAGTATAGAAATAGAATCAACTTTTGAAAGTATTTTTATTAGACCCGGCTTTTCGATTAAATCGATAGGTCGGCCATCTATAAATTTTCGGGCATCCTCTGAATAAGTACCGGCAGTAAAACAAATTCCTCTTCCAGCTTTTAAATCCCTAATTTTTCCATGGAAATCTCGAATATGGAGTTCTCCTGTAGAACCAGTATTTCTATAAAAACGGAATACTACTGTATCTTCCCATTTAGCAGTTTCAATTTCTGTCTGTACTTCAGCCATGTCTTGTTGAGCCTCAATAGCTATAATCTTTACATTGGCTTTTCCAAAATACACACTAACAATTTTTCGGCACAAGGATATAAAATCACTGTTTCCTGAAATTAAATAGGTTTGCAGATTCTTATTTTGATTTAATTCCTGGTATCGATTAATTAAACTAGGAACATCTTTGTAGTTTGGTACAGTTACCTGAATTTCTTTGAACAAAGAAAGAGCCTGTGCCATATTTCCCATATTTAAATAGCATTGGGCCAATTTATATCTAATATTAGTAGCTATATCTACCGGAGTGTCCTGATGACGCAATCCTATTTCAAAATCTGCAACAGCTTTTTCAATTTGATTTAAATTCTGATGAATAGTACCAGCAGCCAAACAAGATTTTGCACCAAATTGGGGATCGGGCCGTAAGTGCATAAATACTTTTAACGCTCTGTCACCATGACCACTTTCATTCATTGCATCTGCCATAGAAAAGAGCAACTCTTTGCTTTCAGGATTAGCATCTAAGGCTTTTTTAAGATATGCTAAAGATTCATTAAAAGAACGACTCTTATACAAAGACAATCCTAAAAATTCATAGGCTTCAATTAATTCTCTATTAGCTAACAACGCTTTTTTCAGAAAAGGTACTGCTTTTTCAAATTCATTATTAAGATAAAAAGCTTGCCCCAAATAAAAATTTACTTCATATCCATCTGGATCTATTTTTCGTGCTTGAGCAAGAGCCTGTAATGCTTCTGGTGTTTTCTGTAACTTTACTGCACATATTCCCAAACGCAAAGCTGTTTCTGCTAAATTAATATCTGCATGAGCAGCAGATATATTCATTAAGGTGTCTAGTAATGGCATAGCCTTATCCCAACGGTGTTCTCGAAAATATAAATCAGATAAAGGAATTAATCCTGCGGTACTGTGGGGATCTTGAGAAAGCCTTTTAGTTGCATCTCGAATTATAACTTGACGACTTTTTTGCTTTTTACTACCAGTCCGATTCTTTGGCTTTTTGCTTGAGATTATTGCTAAAATTGAAATAAAGCCAGTAACAACAGCTACTGCAATTAAAATAGGGAATAAGGAATACATGGCTATTATTATGCCTTCCTTTATTTGTAGTGTCAAGAAATACTAAACTGAAAGCCGTTGACAAGAACGAACAACCATACTAACATTTATTAGGAGTAATATATGAGCAATGACATTATTGGTATAAAGCAGGCAGATGGTTCTTTTTATCCTCTTTTACAAGAAGGAAACCCAGAGACTAAGGCTCTTGAGTTAACTACAGTTCGTGATGATCAAACTACTGTCCAAGTTAATTTATACAAAATGCCAGCCGATAAGTCTGGAGAACCCGAATATGTTGATACTTTGCTCATTGAAAATTTACTTCCCCATCCAAAAGAAGAACATTCTTTACCCCTACATATTACTATAGATGAGAATAATGTTCTTACAGCCGAGGTAAGTGATCCTGAAACTGGTAACAAATCAGATACAACAGTATCCCTGGTAACTTTGTCCGAACTAGATATAAAAGCAGAACCAGACTTTACCTTATCAGAAGATGTATCAGATTTTAATACTGATGAATTTGCTGTTGATGGTGAAGATAATGCAGATTTTGACCTTACCCCAGATGAACTTGATGAAAGCGAGGCAATTCCTGATTTTGATATGGAATCAGCCGCATTATCTGGCTTCGACTTAAAGGCAGAGGACTCTAGCAATACAGAGGCAAATCCTTTTGATATGTCTGATTTTGAAACAAATTCAACTGACACTACGGATACCACCTTTGATATGCCTGATTTTGAAACAGACTCACCTGATACTCCAGATACCGCCTTTGACATGCCTGACTTTGAAACAGACTCACCTGACACTCCAGATACCGCCTTTGATATGCCTGACTTTGAAACAGACTCACCCGATACTCCAGATACCACCTTTGATATGCCTGACTTTGGGGAAACCCCAGTTTCCTCTACTTCTTTTGCCGATGATTCTTTTTCTTTTGATTCTATCCCTGATTTTGAAAATGAAGACACTAAGGCTTCTACGAATAGTACGTCTTACATTCCACCCGTATATGATCCAGATATAAGTGAGGAATATATTACTAAAACTGAAAGAAAGGGACTTCTCCCTATGATTATATCAATTATTTGTGCAATTCTTTGTACATTAGCAGTAATAGCAATCTTTTTGTTTTTCCCAAAACAAGATGTTCCTCTGACTCAAATTGTTGATGAAAATATTGTTACGGTAGAGCCACCTATTGCTCTCGAACCAGTCCCTGAAAACACTGTAATTACAAAAGAAGAAAATATAATTATTATTGCAGAAGAACCTGTGGTAATTCCTGAACCTCCCGCTCAGGCTGTAGAACCAGTAAAACCCGCTGATGTTCGTTACCTTATTAAATGGGGTGATACACTGTGGGATTTATCTGCAACCTACTACCGAAACCCTTGGTTGTATCATGTAATTTCTAATGCCAATAATATTAAAAATCCTGATTATATTATTGCAGGAACGTACATCTCGATACCAGCTAGGTAATGCAAATGAAAAAACAAAGCATATTTTTCCTCTGCCTTCCCTTCCTTTTGTCATGCTTATCTTGTGCCTCTACCAATACAAAAAAAGGTGATAACCAATATTATTTTAAAGGTTTAGAGTATCTTTCTAAAGGAGAGCTTTCTCTTGCAGAAAAAAATTTTACAAAAGGCTTGAAATCTTCAAATGTAGTAAGCAAAGAATTATGTGCAGAGCACTTATTTGAATTGCAATCCTCTTCTACCAGAATTAAAACCATAGAAAAAACTTTAAAAAAAACACCCAACTCAGAAAAACTACAAGGACTTCTGTGTAAAGCTTTATATATTAATAATGATTTTGAAGAATTACTAACCCTTTTTCCACCGACATCCAATATTCTAAATAATGAGATAGAAGAATATGTGTTGCTAACCTTGTTAAAAATGAATACACAAGATATAGAAAACTTAGTAACTTCTTGGTTTTTAGATAATCCTCTTTCTGCTTTTCATTTAGACTTTATTAATCAACCACTATATATAAATGCATGTAATAACAATATCATTTCTGAAACGCTACAAAAAAATATTAATTTTCGGATACTAGTATACCAAAGAAAATATATAGAAGCCGCTCAAGCAATTGATTTTAACCAACTGAATACAACCCAACTTATTTCAGATGCAGGAAAAAGTGTTTTGTATGGAGCAAAAAATCCTGGAGAATTTGGCCCAGCCTTTGAAAATTATACTAATTATTATGGTTATTTTTATGCAGCCCGTTGTTATGATAAGAGATCTGATTTTACCTCTTCTTTAGACAATTTTCTTTTAGCAATGGAAAAGGCCACCTCAGTGGAAACCTATGACAATGCTCTTTGGTATTATCTTACAACTTTAAAAAAAGTCTCTATACATAGGGTACTTTCTGCCTTAGAAAATTACGCCCCTACTTGGACAGATAGAGAATGGTTTGATGATTTTTTTGATCAACTTTCCATGGACTTACTTACTGGTAAAAATTATGAATCTTATTACGATGTATATAAATTGCTTTTACAATATGGGTCAGAATATACATTATCAAAATATGGATATATTGTAGGCCGCCTTTTCGAGACTGGGTTATTAGAAATACCAGAAGGTAAGTCAAGGGATGAAGCACAAAAAGCTTTTGAAACCGTACTAAACCAAATACATGGAAGCACCTATTATCACTTATTAGCGGCAGAAAGACTTGATATCGACTTTAATACCCTCTTTTTTCAATGGCAACAAAATAAAACAAAGGATTCAATTGTTTCTAAGCCAGAAGTAGAGACTTTGGCTCAAGATTACATAGAGAAAGAGTATTATACAGAAGGCTATTCCTTATTTTACGATTATAGACAAAACTTTTCTCTTGAAGCAGGAGCAAAACTCTCTAAAACTTTTGCTGAAAAATCCAAAAGCGTAACAGAAAACTGGTATCCTCAAGCAGTACGAGTCGCATCCTTTACAATTGGGAACAATATAACCTTAGCGGATAAAGCCCAAATTTCCCTTGTTTATCCACAATATTATAAGGAGTTAATAACCCAATTCTGTGAAGAATTTAATCTTTCAGAATATATTTTATATGGGCTTATTAGAACAGAAAGTTTTTTTGATCATGATGTATTTTCTGTGGCTAATGCAAAGGGACTTACCCAGTTAATGGACAGTACTGCCAGTGATATTGCCCGAAAACTAAAGATAAATGACTATGATGTTTTTGATCCTAGCACAAATATTCGCTTTGGGGCCTTTTATTTAGCTGAATTAATAAGCCGATTAGATAATTCTGTTATCCTTGCACTATTATCCTATAATGGAGGAATCACCAGAGTAAGACGCTGGGTTTCTGCTAACCCAGAACTTCCCCATGATTTGCTTTTGGAAGTTATTCCCTACGAAGAAACAAGAGAATACGGTAAAAAAGTATTATCAGCGGCGGCAATGTATGGTGGCTTGTACTATGAAAAAAACACCCACGATATTGTTCGTGAGATTATTTCTCAGTAGATTTCCAAATACCATCCCAGTTTTCTGGAGGATTTGACTCTAATTTCTGGCATTTTTCAATATATTTTTCTGCAACAGGATCTCGAGAAGCAATACCGGTAAACAAAGATATTGCATCAGCAAATTCCCCGTCTCTAAAAGCGAATAAGCCCTTTTCAAAAATATCAATATCATCTTTTCGCTTTTCATATTCCATACTTGTCATTGGTTCAAAAATAGTAATTGCTTCTTTTTTACCTACTACGGTAACTTCGGCTAATTCTCTAAATTTCAAAGAAGTACCATATTTTTCGGCCCCTTCTTTTGTGGCTTTTGTACACATGATATACGTACCAAATTGTTTGTTCAAACCTTCTAACCGTGCTGCCAAATTTACTGCATCTCCAAGCATTGTATAATCAAATCGATTTCGAGAACCCATGTTTCCAACAACAGCTGTTCCGGTATTTAATCCAATTCTCATATACATTGGACAACCTGCTTTAATAGCTAATTTTCCACGCATCTCTGCAAGCCGTTGCTGACATACAACAGCCGCTTCTAAGGCTCGGAAGCTATGGTTTTCTTGAGTTGTAGGGGCGTTCCAAAAAGCAATAATTGCGTCCCCTTCATATTTATCAATAGTGCCACCATATTGTAAAATAATATCACTCATTTCTGAAAGATATTCATTTAACAATCCAGTAAGATCTTCTGGAGACAATTTTTCTGAAATACTGGTAAAGCCTTGTAAATCAGAAAAATAAATACTTATTTCTCGACGTTCTCCACCTAATTTTAACCTGTCAGGATTAGCTATCAATTCTTCAATAACTTCAGGGCTTAAATATTGCCTAAAAGCCGTCTTCAAGTACTTTTTCTGTTTTCCCTCTGTTTCATAACTGATAAGAAGTGATACTGAAAAGCTAAGACCGTAACATGTTAACGGAGCTACAAAAGGAAGCCACCATCCCGGAATAAAAACAAGATAGGGAATTAGTATTAAAATTGCCAATATAACCACAAAAAAAATACTTGTAACTAGGATTCCTTGTTTGTTTGACAAAGAATCTCCTAATACAACAACACCGGAGCCTAAGCAGGATACAAAGGCTAAAAAAATAAGAGTCAACCAAACAGGTACTTTACGTATAAAATCCCCATTTAAAACAGTATCTAATAAGGTTAAATGTACACCTACTCCAGGGTACACTTGGGATACAGGAGTAGAACAAATATCAAATAAACCCGGGGCATAATACCCATAAAAAACGTTACTTCCTTTAAAAAGTTCAGGTTCTAATAATGGTTCTTCTCCCCCTAAGATTTGATAATAACTTTGTAATATTTCTTTTGCACGATAGGGAATATAATCATCAAT
>CALNCH010000197.1 GCA_937875245.1 uncultured Spirochaetaceae bacterium | reverse complement strand
ATTCAAAAATTATTAAAAGGTGGACAATACGGTTCTCTTGAAGACGTAAACCACTGGAATTATAAAGTTCTTTAGCCTTTGCATTTGAGGTGGAATAGCTTTGTTCCAAATTTAACTGCATAAAAAAAGGAGTCATTTGCTTGTGAAAACAACAAAACTCCTTTTTTTCGTTTTAAATAATTACAGATTTTAAATCAGAGAGCTCTTCGATTACCTTTGCAGACAAACCTAATAATTCCGTATACTTTTCTTCAAGAACAGAAACTCCCATTGTATTTTTGTGTTCAAGAATATCTCGAACTAAAGCATGTAAAGATTCATGAGCTTTTAACATTCGTTTAAAAGATTCATTATCATTTAGAGAAGAATTACTTGTAGAAATACCATCGGCCCATTTTCCTAAAGCACAAGAATGATGGTCTCCTAATGCAAATTCTGATCCTGTAAATCTACCATCAATAACCCCTCGCACACGGGTAACCCATAGTAAGTGTTTAATCATAATATCTGTAAAGGGGAATGGCTTTTTTGGAGAGTCAGAGCAAGGAATACAAGTTTCTTCTGTCATTCGTTCTTTGGCACCAATTTCTCCCATATGTAAAATTGAATCCATTCGCCCCGCACACTCTAGGGTATCATTTTGAGTAAAAATTTGATTAGAGGCAAGAGTAGAAATTTCCTCAGCTTTTTCCAAGATAGAATGAGTTAATTTACCTACTTGTTCTACATTATCAGTTATCATAGAAAGTCGCTTTGTAACACCATTTAATCGGTTCTGTAAATCTGAACTGGCAGTGGACAAGATTTGAATTGAATCACGTACTTCAGCCCCACCAACAGAAAGCTCATCCATATTTTTGGTGATTTCTTTAAATGATTCAGACGTTTCTTCGACACGCTTTCCTATCCACTCCATAGCAGATCCGGCTGCATCTGCAGTATCTCGAGCATCATCTAGGGTTTGAATCATACTGTTAAGAGTTGTTGCAATATTAGCAGCATTAGTACGAGTTATTTCAGATAATTTTCGAATTTCATCTGCAACTACCGCAAAGCCCAAACCAGCTTTTCCGGCGTGGGCAGCCTCAATAGCGGCATTCATAGCCAGCAAATTTGTTTGAGAACTTATGGTGTTAATAGACTTAATTACAGATCTAATAACCCCTACGTTTTTATTAAGAATTTCAATAACAGTTAATACTTTATGTACTTTCTGGGCACCATCAACACTGGCTTCTGACAAAGAAGAGGTAATTTCCAAACGGCTGGATACAATATCTGCAACTTTATCAACATTAGATGTTATTTGAGACACGGCAGAACCAGCACTTAAAATAGCTCCATTTTGTTCTGTAATAAGGGCATCTACTTCACGTATAGCAATTTCTATATCTTCTACAGAATGAATAGAACTCTGTAAACTAGCATCGAATGTAACTAAATGATCATTCTGAATATGGGTCTGTCCAATAATTTCAGAAGAAGATATAATGCTTTTTTGTATTGAATAAGCTAAGGTTTCAGATTCCTTTAAAACCTTTTCTATTAAATCCAAGGAAAAATCAACATGGCAACATTCTTCCTTCTTCTCTGAAGAACCAGTATTGCTTCCTTGGTTTTTAACCTTTGTACCAAATTTCAACATAACAACTCCCTTATCAGTATATTATACAGCAAAAAAACCCGCCTTAATAGAGTTCATTACGGTAAAAAAATCTGGGAAAGAAACAGAACAACATTCTGCATTATTTACTTCTACAGTACCTTCTGGTAAACCCAACCCTAAACAAGCTAAGGACATAGCAACTCTGTGATCATCAAAGCTTTCAACACTACCACCGGTTAGCTTAAAATCAGGATTATCTTTTCCATTTGAAAGCTTTTGACTATGCCCATTAATTTCTAAATAGTCTTCTCCTTCAGTAATATCTGCTCCCAGTTTTGTTAATTCAGAACACATAACTTTTATTCGGTCTGTTTCTTTTCTACGACAAACCCCTAAGTCCTCTAAAATAGTTTTTCCTTCAATAAAACAGGCAATTACAGCCATAGCACAAATACCATCAGGCCATCCAGATAAATTAACTCTTAAAACCTTATTTTCTAAATTCTCAGTAGATAATCTTTTTCCCCCAGTAACAGTTAGGGTATGTTTTTGCCTATCAAGTTGAATATCTGCTTCTACTGACTTCAAAACTGCAACAATGGCATCGTCTCCTTGGCTCCCGGAACAATCCACGTTGTTTATAACAATTCTACTCTCGCTAATGAGAGCGGCAACCAAAGGGAAAGCTACAGCTTCCCAATCTGAGGGAACCGTTTTATCAAAAGCTTTAATTTCATGCTTTCCTTGAACTGTAATTCTCTTAAAATCTTCTGAAACAAAAACTTTTGCACCCATGGCTTCCAACCACTGTTTTGTCATAGTCAAATAAGGTGTTTCTTTTGGATCAGTTAACACAATTTCAGTCTCCCCCTGAAGACGGGTGGCAGCCATCATCATTCCTGTAACATACTGAGAAAGTCGTCCATCTGTGATAATTTTACCAGCTTTTATAGGACCTCTAATAAGCATTGGAGGGGCATCAAGACCGGGACGAGAAATATAGATATCAGCTCCCACTTGAGAAAGCATGTCTTCCAAATGTTTTACCGGTCGAGTCCGAATTGAAGAGTCTCCGGTAAAGATACTCCACCCTTCAAAGGTAGCGGCAATAGGGCTTAAAAAATACAATACAGAACCACTGTTTCCTACATCCACCACGTTTGAAGGTAAATGTAAGTTTTTTCCCCCACCTTTAACGATCCAAGTACTACCCTGTTTACCATCTTTTTCCTGTAAATCAACACCAGCTCCTAATTCCAAAATAGCTTTTGAAGCTGACAAACAATCCGCACTTGGAAGTGGATTGTGAATATAAGAAGTCCCCTCTGCCATCGCTGCTAGCAAAAGGGCTCGAATAGTATGACTTTTAGAACCGGGAACAGTAATTGTTCCACATAATTCTGCTCTTTTTGATTGTATTTTCATAAGCAAAACCTATCATTTTTTGTAACAAAAGTCTATTTTAGATTTCAGGAAATTTTTACCTATTATTTGTTTTTTCAATTTTTTTATGCTATATTCAGGTAGTATGCTTGAATCAATTAACGGACAGTCTATAAAAGTTCTCGTTGCTGATGACAGTACTTCTATACGTACCTATTTAAAAGAAATATTAACACAATGGGGATACGAGGTCGAGGTTTGTTCAGACGGTGATCAAGTATGGGAAAGGCTTTGTTCCGATGAGTTTTATCCAATTCTTATTTTAGATTGGATTATGCCCGGACTTACTGGTATTGAGTTGTGTAAAAAAATTAAACAATGTCCTGCCGATTTATATCAGTATATTATTATGCTTACCAGTAAAAGTGATACAGCTGATATTGTTGAAGCATTAAATAACGGTGCCGATGATTATTTATCCAAACCCTTTGCCCCTGAAGTATTAAAAGCTCGAATGACTACCGGTCGTCGCATGTATGATTTTGAACAACGACTTAGATTAAAAGAAAAAGAAGATACAATCAATCACTTTACAAAACTTACAGAAGTTGCAGAAACCAGAGACACCACCACAGGAACTCACTTAACTCGAGTT
>CALNCH010000196.1 GCA_937875245.1 uncultured Spirochaetaceae bacterium | reverse complement strand
AAGGATATGCTTCTCGTAAATCTGACTTTGTAGTAAAAGGTAATCGTTGTAAATCTGCTAAAGATTTTATTGAGTGACCACCAGTAATGCCAAGTTTTTTTAAGCGTTCGCCATAATAACTGGTATGTACTGCCTGCTCTACTGTACTTTTTAGTTTTTGTAATTGGATTTCTTCAATTTCTTTTCTAGATGCAGTTTCAACGTTCCTATCCCAAAAAGGTATTTCCCGTTCCATTTGTAATGACTTCCTTATTTGAATATTTGTTTTAGAATACCTTCTAATCGTTCTTGCCAATTCATAGATTTTAGTATGTAATCTTCTACTCCTAAGAGCATCAATTTTTGTCGGTGCTCTAGGTTTTCGTCAGAAGTGAGAACAATAACGGGTATTTTTTTATTGGTAGTAACTAAATTTTTAATTAATTCAACACCACGAGCATCTGAAAACTCAAGTCCCATAATCACGGAAGATACCAACCCAGAATCCAGCACTTTTTGTGTCTCAGCAATAGAAGCACATTCTACTGATTCATATCCCTTTTCTCGTAAAAAAGTTTTCACTACCTTACGAAAAAATTCGCTGTTATCTACATGAACTATGGATTTCATTTTTTTGCCCCTAACTCTAATGCAGCAATGTTGATATCAACTAGTTTAGGATCCTTTTTACCAAAACGTTCTTTTATCGCATTTATAATAGTTGTTTTTGAAACAGGGATTTTCTCTAGGGCTGCTCCAATTAAAACCATATTTTCAGCTTTTAAGTTACCTGCTTCTCTAGCTAACTCTGCAGATTTAACAATTCTAGAACTTCCTGTAGCTTCAATAGTTTTATATACTTGTCCTAAATCTGGATAGTTAGGAATATTAACAAAAGCTTCTGCATTAGTAACAATAATACCTGAAGGTGAAAGCCATTCTAAATAACGGAGACTTTCTAAGGGTTCCATTGATAAAATCATATCAGCCTTCCCTCTTGGTATTAAATCGCTGGCAATGGTAGTATCAGAGATACGTAGGTGAGCTTGTACTCCACCACCCCTCTGACTCATACCATGTACTTCAGATTGTCGAACTTGTAATCCTTCAGTCATAGCTGCTGATGCAATAACAGCTGCTATGGACAATACTCCTTGTCCACCTACACCGGCTAGTAAAATATCGTATTTCATTAGTTAGATCCCTTCTTTGCCTTGTTTCGTAATCGGAATGCTTCCAGACATTCACGAACCATAATTACAACAGAAACACCTCGGTATTCTGCTTCTTCTACTAAAACCTTTGCATTTTCTTCAACTGCATTTGGATTAGTTGATAACACACGAATGTGTTCTGGTTCTACACCTAAGCCTTGAATAAGAGGCTTTAATTGACTTGAGGGAAGAATAGATGTTTGACAACCAGTCATAGCAACAATAGAGTTGTCTAAAATAATAGCTGTCATTGGAGTTTTAGTTGATACAGCGTCTACTAAGTTCGTTATACCTGAGTGTAAGAAGGTTGAATCACCAATAACACCAAAAGCATATTGGACTCCCACTTGTGAAGCACCTCGTGCCATACCTAGGGAAGCACCCATACAAACAACAGTTTCACAAGCATTATATGGAGGTACTGCACCTAAAGCGTAGCAACCAATATCTGCATTAACCACTACATTATCTTTTCCAGCTTTTGCAGTAAGTTCTGCAACCGCTTTATTTAGGGACATATAAGAATCTCCATGAGGACAACCCTTACAAAGCTGAGGTGGTCTGTTTGCCAGTTTTTCAACAAAGGCAAATGCTTCGGCATTTTCAGTTAATTGGCCGGAAACAGTTGGATAAGCGGGCATACCTAAAGCTTTACGAACGGTATCAGGATTTAATTCTCCGGCACGTGGAATTTCGCCACTGTATTTTCCGTAAACGGTAACACCTTGGTCTAATAAGCCCCGTAATTGTTTTTCGATAAAAGGCATTCCCTCTTCAATAACTAAAATAGCAGAAGCATGGGATGCAATTTTTTTGATTGAAGCAATTGGTAATGGCCAAGTACCAATATGTAAGGTAGAAGGCAAGCCTTTTCCCTGTGATGCACACAAAGCCTTATAATCTTCTAAATTTTCTAAGTAGTAATTTCTACCAATACCACTAGTAATAATTGCTAAATCTTTTCGGTCAGTTAATTCCAAAGGATTCCAACCAGCATTTGTAGACCAGTCAACCATATCAGGTTGTTTTGCAATCATACGGTCATAGTTACGTTTTGCCAAAGCAGGTAAAAGCATCCAATCCATTCGATCTGCTTTTTCCA
>CALNCH010000195.1 GCA_937875245.1 uncultured Spirochaetaceae bacterium | reverse complement strand
AGTTTTGCAATAAGCCCAATGGATGAATGTCCAAGCGAAGTAGATGAACAACAATTACGAGATTTGCATCTAAGTATAACAGAATAATCTGGTAAAAAGGTATTTGAGAAATCAAATACCTTTTTTATTTTAAAGCATCCATAGCAGATTGATTGGCTTGTTGAATATAGGCTTTAATACGATTCTTTGAGTTTAAATCAAAATTGGGAGAAAAAAGCATAACAAATTGTATTCTTTCATCTGCCTTATTTGCACCTAATAAAATTAAATCGCACTGAATTCGGATTCCTTTCAGGGTTAATTGAGCGTTTTTAAGCATCATACCTTTGGCTAATCGAGGAATATTTTTGTCAGTGGGAAAGCAACATAAGCCAACAGAACTGATATCACGTATTTTTAGTATATAAGACTGATCTCCTAATGCAAAGTTAACGGTAGCCGCAATAGTCTCGCAATTGATACGCATATATTTTCGCCGACCCTTAGCATTGTTTTTATCTGCATACGAAAGAATTGCATCTAAACAGTGTTTATGGCCTTCTCTCAATGAAATAAATCCACAATCTAGTTTTAAGTCTGTGGTAAAAAGTTTCTTTTGTTCATCAGAATTTGAGTTCGTAATAATTCCAAAACTAACTTTAGAAGTAGCAGGTGCATTTTGTATTTTTTGTATAAATTCCAGCCAAATGTTGGCGGCTAAAGTGTCAATGTTGATAAAGCAAATGGAGTCCGGATGATTCCGTAAACAAATATGGGCGTTGTCTTTGTCGTTTAAAACATAAATTTCGTACTCTAGGTGTATCATTTTCTGAATAAGTTCTTCATTAATAACCGTAGAGGGATATAAGAAAAAGACTTTACGACCAAGAATATTTTCAGTTTCCATGTACATACATTAACATGATGTTATATAATGAGACAAGATGAACGATGTCAAAACGAGAAACTTTAGAGTTTCTAAATATCTAATTATATTTTTATTCCCACTATTGAGTATTAGCTGTGAAAAAACCCTTCCTTCTGTTACCAGACCAGCATTAGGAACTGTATGCACTATTACCCTTTATGATAAAGGAAAACAAACAGTATACAATCAGATATTTAATCGTTTAAACGAAATAGAACAACACTTAAGCGTAAATATTTCTAGTTCTGATATTGCTCAAATTAATGAGAAAGCGGGAATCGAACCGGTAAGAGTACATGAAGATACCTTATCTATTTTGATTACTGCACTCAATTTTGCATATAAAACTGATGGTGCGTTTAATCCTGCCATAGGACCCTTAGTTTCTCTTTGGGGAATAGGAAGAGAGAATGCTCGTTTGCCTACTCAAGAGGAAATTGAAGGACAAAAGGCCTTAATAGATTATACAAAAATAATTATTGATGGGGAAAAATCCACTGTATATTTACCTGTAAAAGGGATGAAATTGGACACTGGAGGCATTACTAAAGGCTATGCTGCCGATGAAGTTGTTCGCATTATGAAAGAGAACAAAATATCACGGGGACTAGTTGATTTAGGCGGCAATGTCTATGTTGTTGGAATAAAAGCAGATGGATCTAAATGGCGAGTAGGAGTAAAAAATCCTTTTGATTCTACAGGAACGCCTTTAATACGTGTTGATGTTGAGAATGCTACTATTGTAACTTCTGGTGTATATGAAAGATTTTTTATTCAAGAAGGAATTCGCTATCATCACTTATTAGATAGTAAAACAGGTTATCCGGTGAACAATGGTTTACAATCCGTTACTATAATAACAACTTCATCAATTATTGCAGATGCCCTTTCTACTGCCGTTTTTGTTTTGGGAAAGGAAAAAGGCATAGGCTTACTAGAAGAAATGGGTATTTCCGGTTTTTGTGTTACTGATGATAAAAAAATAAAGGCAACCAAAGGGTTAGAATCCTCGATTGCCTTGTTAATAGATGGGTTTGAATTCGAATAAAAAAATGTTACTTTTTAGAAGTAAGATCCACCACTGAGTTGTCTGTGTAAGAAAATGGTGCAGGGAGATATTTGTCTGCAGCCCAGTCGTTTTCCCATCGTTTGCCATCCAGTAGGTATCTGAATTGATATTCTTTACCAGCTTCCAACGTTAATTTAACAGAAAAAGAACCATCGCTCTGTTTCTTCATTGGTGTATCAGAACTACTCCAACTGTTAAAATCTCCAGCTAACCACACTTTTTCTGCATCTTTTGATCCTTCTGACGAAAGAGTAAAAGTAACAGTTACGGTGTTGTCTTTCTTGTGAAAAGTCTTTTGTAAAGGCATGCAAATCTCCATTTTGTTAAACTACTTGCTAATTACGTAATAAAAGTATACTATGAACGTACTAAAAAATGCAATATCGAAACTTATTAGAATTTTTTAAGGACTTAATATGAATAACGAACGCTATCTTTTTACATCAGAATCTGTAGGGGAAGGGCATCCGGACAAACTTTGTGATCAAATTTCAGATGCAGTTTTAGATGCTTGTTTAAAAAATGACCCAGAAAGCCATGTTGCCTGCGAAACCTTTGCGTCAGCGGGAATGGTTTTAGTTGGTGGAGAAATAACAACGGATAAATATGTTCCTATTGATGAAATTGCACGAAATGTTGCTCGAGAAATAGGATATGTTGATCCTGATTTTGGTTTAGATTACAAGTCAATGGCTGTTATGAACATGATTCATTCTCAGTCTCCAGATATTAATCAGGGTGTAGAGGGAACTGGATTAAAAGAATTTCAAGGAAAACAAGGGGCAGGAGACCAAGGAATGATGTTTGGTTTTGCTTGTTCAGAAACTCCTGAATTAATGCCCGCTCCAATTATGTATGCTCATAAGTTATTATTACAGGCAAGCCTTTTGCGAAAAAAAGGGAATTTGGGTTGGTTACGACCAGATGCAAAAAGCCAAGTTACTATTGAGTACGAAGGTCATAAGCCAGTTCGAATTGATACGGTAGTAATATCTCACCAGCATAACCCAGAAAAGACTCATAGCGAAATTAAAGAAAGCATTATCGAAGAAATTATTAAACCCGTTTTAAATCCAACTGGCTTAATTGATGCTTCTACAAAGTTTTATATAAATCCTACCGGACGATTCGTTGTTGGTGGCCCTTTTGGGGATACCGGTTTAACTGGTCGAAAAATTATTGTTGATACTTATGGCGGTATGGGACGACACGGTGGTGGTGCTTTTAGTGGAAAAGATCCATCAAAAGTAGATCGATCGGCTGCATACATGGCTCGATATATTGCCAAAAATATTGTTGCGGCACAGTTGGCTGAACGATGCGAAGTACAATTAGCTTATGCAATTGGTGTTCCGTATCCTGTATCAATTATGATTGATACTTTTGGAACAGGAGTTGTACCTAATTCTATAATATCAAAAGCGGTATCAGAAGAATTCGATTGCTCTCCCTCTGGTATTATTAAAACTTTAAAGTTAAAAAAGCCTGTTTACCAACCAACCGCAGCTTACGGACATTTCGGACGTGATAGTTTTAGTTGGGAAAAAACAGATATGATAAAGGCTTTACAGAAAACAATTAAATAATTGTTTTAATCCTTCTTATGTATAAACAGTTGTCATCGACAGAGATATCAGCAATTTTTCAGCGTTTTAGGGAGATTAATCCAACTCCCCAAACGGAGTTGATTTCTCCAAATGATTATACTTTATTAGTGTCAGTGGTTTTGTCAGCACAAGCCACTGATAAAAGTGTAAACAAAGCAACAGAAGCTCTGTATAAAGTAGCAGATACCCCAGAAAAGATGCTAGAATTAGGGGAAGAAGGATTAATTTCATACATAAAATCAATAGGTTTATTTCGTTCTAAGGCTAAACACATAATTGGCTTAAGTAAAATACTGGTTGAAGAATATAACAGCCAGTTACCAAAAACCAGGGAAGATTTAGAAAGATTACCGGGAGTAGGTCGCAAAACAGCAAATGTTATATTAAACGTTGTGTATGGCCAGCCAACTATGCCTGTTGATACCCATTTATTACGGATTGCGCCTAAAATGGGCTTGTGCATGGGGAAAACACCTCTTGAGGTAGAGAAAGGTCTTTTACAAGTAATTCCATCAGAGTTTATGGAACACGCTCATCACTGGCTTATTTTGCATGGTAGATATATTTGTACTGCTCGTAATCCCAAGTGCCAAGATTGCCTGATATCAGATATTTGTAAACATAACGGAGAATAAAATGGGAAAACTATTTGCTTTGTTCACCAACACCGTAGAAACAAATCTGCAAACAGAAGGAATTGGGGAAGTTGCTTCTGCGGTTACAGCAGTAATTGGCAACCCTGGACTAACTGAAAATGTTGGCATTTTATCTGAGTTAAAAGAATACTTTACACTTCCATTTTTACTGGAAATTTTAAACGTTGTTATAGCGTTGTTTTTATTCAACGTGTTGTGCA
>CALNCH010000194.1 GCA_937875245.1 uncultured Spirochaetaceae bacterium | reverse complement strand
CAGAGCTGCGCTGCTTGCGGGAGACCATCGTCCTGCAGCTGCGCGATTGTGACAAGCTGCTGGCCTATGCCGCAACGCTGGTTCCCGGCAATCACGATGCTCTGGCTGATGAAATCGTGGCCAGGGTGTGTCCTCAATAAGGCTCTGTAGACCCGGTTGCGGTGTTTTTACAGAGCTTTTTTTTGTTGCTAAAATACGTGCGGTTTCATCAATTCGGTTAAAAGTTCCTGTCCATTTTGTCCCTTTTTTAGGGGATTCTGTAAGGCCTAAGTCAGACCAGGGAATAAAAACTTCTAGATACCAAAATTCATCTTCAATTTTAATTGCTTTTGTAATGTGAGAGTTCCAGTCATAGTCAAAGGTAATTTTTTTTTCTGCAATTACATCGTACAATTTGCCAGAAACAATAGGGGAAGAGGGGTCAAAAAGGGGACGATTTTGAAACTCCGAAAGGGATTCAAGGAAGGAAAGGCCTTCTTCTCCAACTCCGGTTCGGTAATCTAGGCAGGCACCGGAGGCGTTAATTTCCCATCCGTAATATAAAGAACTTGGTTTATTTGTGGTAGTGTCAAAAGGGCGTAAAAAAATCTCTAAACAGTCATTTTCAAAAACACGAGAGTTTGGAGCTGTACAAGGAGCATAAAAAGAATTGCGGGGTAACTCTGCACAAAAAGAAACACCTAGTCCATCTGTTCCCGCTGCAACAAATACACCGGTAAATATCTTTCGTCCCGCATATTTAGGCCATTCATATTCTAATTCAATGCCATCAATATCATTGTCTGCTAAAAGGGCATCTGTGTTTTGGGCCAGTGAAACTGACAGTAAGGGTATGTTAAATTCTTTCATGCCCCTACTGTACTGTTTTTTATATTTTTAGGCTACTACAACTCGAACATGTAATTCTTTTGTATCACCTTCAGCAGTAACGGTGGTGCCTCGTAAAGTTCCGTTTCCACTAGTAATTGCCAAGGTTGCTTCCCCATTAGGATTGTTGTTGGTTACATCGATAATATATTTGCAACCACGATACATACGAGTAATTTGAGCGCTTTTAATGTGAGATGGTAGTCGTGGTTCAATACATAATCCGTTAAATTCAGGGCGAACACCACAAATCCATTGGGACAAAGCTACAAAGTTCCAGGCTGCAGTTCCTGTTAACCAGCTGTTTTTTGCTTCCCCATGACGTCGAGCTTCTTTACCTGCAATCATCTGAGCGTATACATATGGCTCTAATCGGTGAATTTCACTAATATCTTCTAAATATGCCGGTGCAATTTTTGTATAGTGTTCCCAAGCCTTTGCCGGACGGCCAGTTTTTACTTCACCAATAATAACCCAAGGGTTGTTGTGGCAGAAAATACCAGCGTTTTCTTTGTATCCTGGTGGATAAGAAGAAACTTCTCCTAACTCAATGTGATACTCTTTGTATGGAGGATCTAAGATTACGATACCATATTTTGAATCCAAGTGTTTTTCAACGCTGTCCAATGCTTTTGAGGGGTATCCCTTGTCTGCACCAATTTGTGCCATGGTTCCAAATCCTTGTGTTTCAATGAAAATTTTTCCATCTTCACATTCCTTTGAACCAATCTTGTTCCCAAAATCATCGTAAGCTCGAAGGAACCATTCTCCGTCCCAACCGGTTTTGCAAATCTGCTCTGACATTTCTTTGGCAGCTTTTTCTGC
>CALNCH010000193.1 GCA_937875245.1 uncultured Spirochaetaceae bacterium | reverse complement strand
AACACAATCAAGAAAGAGTTCCTACAAGAAAAAGGGAAGTATTAAAAGCTAAATAGTGCTCATTTTTGGGCAAATGACAAGGAGATATATATGGCTAAAGAACCTAAAGGTGTACGATTAGATAATATAACAAAGATATATCAAGATCCCAAAACAAAGAAGGATTTTGCGGCAGTAGACAACATTACATTGGATATTAAGCCAGGTAGTTTTGTTACCCTCTTAGGGCCTTCTGGCTGCGGTAAAACTACCACATTACGTATGATTGCTGGTTTTGAAAGTCCAGATACAGGGGATATATATTTAGGGGAAGAAGCAATAAACGCTTTGACTCCACATAAACGAGATACTGCTATGGTATTTCAAAGTTACGCTTTGCTTCCTCATTACAATGTATTTGACAATATTGCTTATGGATTGAAAATTCGCAAGATGTCTAAAGAAGACATTTATAAACGAGTAATGGATATGGTGGATCTAGTAGAACTTACTGGCTTAGAGGAAAGACAAACAAATCAGCTTTCTGGTGGACAACAACAGCGTGTAGCTTTAGCCCGAGCCTTAGTAATGGAACCAGGTGTTCTTCTTTTTGATGAACCTTTGTCAAACTTAGATGCTAAATTACGTGTTACCATGAGAACTGAAATACGTAAGATTCAGCAAAAACTTGGTATTACTGCAATTTATGTTACTCACGATCAAAGCGAAGCAATGAGTCTTTCTGATCAAATTATTCTTATGAATAAGGGTAAAATTGCTCAAATAGGGACTCCTCAAGAGATTTATTTCAGCCCTAAAAATGAGTTTGTTGCAGATTTTATTGGAGAAGTAAACTTCCTTCCTGGTAAATTACAGAAAATTGAAAATAACAAAGCCTTAGTTGCAACCTATGGCACTACTATTGAAGCAGAATCTTTTGAAAACTTACAACCCGGAGATGACTGTAAGGTAGTTTTACGTCCAGAATCAGTGGAACTCCATGATGAAGGTCGTATTCCCTGTGAAGTAATTCTTTCAACCTTTATGGGTTCTTATCAGTATTATCAAGTAATGGTAGGAGACACAATGGTTAAGATTACCGAATACAACGCAAAGAGTCGTAAAATATACAAAGTTGGAGCAAAAGCCTCTATTACTTTTGATAACTCAAACTTGCACGTATTATAATACTCTAATTTCTAAGGTATGGGTTTTGCTATTTTTTTCAATGGCAAAATCCATACCATAAATTGCATGTAGTAACTCTGTGGTTAATGCTTTTTCAGGTTCATTATCTGCCAATATTTTCCCCTGATCTAAGACTACTATTCTGTCTGCAAATCGGGCCGCTAAAGACAAATCGTGAATAGTCATTACAATAGCAAGATTTTCTTTTTTAGCTAAGTTTTTGCATAGGTTCATACAGGTAAATTGATATTGTAAATCTAGCCCAGAAACAGGTTCGTCTAAAAGTAAAATTTCTGGCTCTTGAGCTAATGTTCTTGCTAAAAAAACCCGTTGACATTCCCCCCCAGAAAGTTGATGTATTCCCCTCCTTTCCAAAGGTAATACCCCAGTTTTTTCCATTTTATCTTTTGCTATTATGTAATCTTCTGGAGTATATGCACCTGTCCAATTGGTATGAGAAAAACGTCCCAAAAGAGTGGTTTCTAATACTGTATAATTCCAAAGACTTTGCTCTTTTTGTCCTGTCCATCCAATATGATGGGCAATTTCTTTTTTTGTATATTCTTGTATGCTTTTACCTAAAAGAGTTATCCCCTTTTTTTTAAGAGGACTGGACCAAGAAAGGGTTTCAACTTGAATTCCTGCCATGAGTTCTAGCAGTGTTGACTTTCCACTACCATTAGGCCCTACTAAACATAAAAACTCACCTTTCTTTACTTTTAAGTTTATATTGTGTAAAACCTGGGTTTTGTGGTAAAAAGCCTCCAGTTCTGTAATTTCTAAAATTTCCTTATCCATGGAGATGACTCCTTTTGTTTATAGCATAGATAAAGAATGGTGCACCAAAAATAGCAGTAATAATGCCAACAGGAATTTCAGTGGGAGCTAACAAAGTTCTGGCTAATATATCAGAAAAAAGAAGGATAGCACCACCATACAAAGTACTAAAAAAAAGCAATTTTCGGTGAGAGGGTCCATAGATTTTTCGGCAAATATGGGGAGACATGAGTCCAATAAAGCTAATTGTTCCTCCACTACAAACAGCAGTAGCTGTAGCTAAAGAACCTGCCGTTAATACCCAAAAGCGTACAGATTTTGTTTTTACCCCTAAACTTTGGGCAGTTTTTTCTCCTCCAGTTAAGGTATCTAAAGAAGGAGCAATAAGAACAAAAAGAATAAAGGATAAGAGGGCAGGTAATAAGGCAAAAAGAACATCATCCCATCCTTTTCCGTTAAAACTTCCTAAGGTCCAAATATATACGGTGTGCATTTCTTTATAGTTAGCTAATAATAAAATTGAAGTAAGGGCAGATAAAAAAGTTCCTAAGGCAGTCCCTGCCAGTAAAAGGCTTACTGCATTTTGAGAATACACATTTCGGTGGGCCAGCAGATATACTAAAAGCCCTGTGAGTAAGGATCCTATAAAAGCACTTAATCCCATAATACTTATGGCAAGGGTAATTGAAAAGCTAAAAAAACCAGACAAAACGGCACCAAAAGTTGCCCCTGCAGAAATACCCATTATCCCTGTATCAGCTAATGGATTTTGAAAATATCCTTGAAATAAAGTGCCGGATCCTGCAAGTAAAGCTCCTGTTACAAAGGCCAAAATACTACGAGAAAGTCGTAAATCTAAGAGGATAATTTTATTAAAAAAATCTGCATCTGGTGAAAAAGTAAGAATTTTTATAACTTCAGAAAAAGGAATAGTTTCTGAACCCACAAACAGACTTATAGCAAAAAGAAGTAATACAAGAGAAAAAGGTAATATATTTTTTAGTAATTTTGCTGTTTTCATTTTAGATTAGAGAGCTGGGTATAATTGTTCTGCTAGAATTTCCACAGCGTCAGCAACTCGGGGGCCAGACCTTGAAAAAATATCAGCAGGAAGTCCAATAACCTTTAAGTTTTTTAATGCATTAAGAGTTTTCCAGTTTTTTCTATTAGATATCGCTTCTAAAGATAAGCCACTATCATCTGGAAATAAAATAATATCTGGGTTTGCCATAATAATACTTTCTTCACTAACAATGGGATAAGCTTGTTCTATTTGACCAAAGATATTAACTCCTCCAGCCAGTGAAATAAGGGAATTGATAAAGGATTGATTTCCACAACTCATATATGGGCTGTTCCAAACTTCCCAATATACTTTTGGTTTTTCTAAGTTTAAATCTTTTATAGCTGTATTTACTCGGGTTTGCACTGTATTAATTCTAGTCCTAATATCTGTAGTAACTTCTTGGGCTTTCTCTTCTTTATCAAGAATTTTCCCCATATCACTTATTTCTTTTAGAATTTGCTCAATAGTAGTTGCATTTGATAAATACAGCGGTATTTTATATTTTTCTAATATAGGAATTAAGTAATCATGCATTGTTGCAAAACCATACACAAAGTCAGGTTTATAAGAAATAATATTTTCGATACTAAAAAATTTGCCATCAAAGCCACCAAGGGACGGGATAAGGGTGGTTTCAAGAGGATAGTTACAAAAATCAGTTCGGGCTACCAATGTATTTTCAGCACCTAAAGCAAAAATAATTTCAGTTGCAGAAGGGCCTAAGCTCA
>CALNCH010000192.1 GCA_937875245.1 uncultured Spirochaetaceae bacterium | reverse complement strand
GAAAAAATAGATAGTCAAAACAGTATTATAGATTCCTCTGCTCCAGCTGTTGCTTGTATAATGCAATTGTTGTATGAAGAGTGCGTAGGAATACCAAATGAAGAAATTGCAAAACTTTTATTCTTCGGTTTAAGTACAGATACAGGTTTTTTTCGCTTTCTGGATTCACAAAGTAGCGATGTCTTCCAAGCTGCTTCTCGCCTAGTTTCTGCGGGGGCAAATCCTCGAGTGACCTACGATGAAATAACAAGTGGAAAACCTTTTAATACAAGAAAACTTTTAGGCATAATGCTGGATAGGGCAAAACAATATTGTAACAACAAACTAATAGTTACTTATGAACTAATGGAAGACACCTATAAATACGGACGCGAGGGTCGTGATTCTGATATGCTTTATTCTATTTTACTTGCAGTAGAAGGAGTACAAGCCGTTGTTTTTCTTAGACAAGAAACTGATGTTAATTGTACCATTGGATTAAGATCCCGAGATGAAATAGATGTAAGTAAAGTTGCTGAAGTATTTGGAGGTGGTGGCCATAAAAATGCATCTGGATCCAGTACACAAGGAACAATTTCCTCCATATTGCCTATCCTTTTAAAAGAATTCGATAAAATCTTGTAATTCTTTTTCCCTTTTTGGAGTTCTTTTAACTTACCTTTAGTTGACTTTACAAGAAATTGATATTTTCTTGTAAAGTCTTTTTTTTTATTTTCTTATAATACAATCTTTTAATGAATTCCCTGTTTTTGGCACAGTTTTTGCTTATTCACTTATACCAATAAAAAAAGGAGAATAGCATGAACGAAAAAGTAAAGGAATGTACTTGTAGGGTATATGATGGGGTACAAAAAGGAATAATTACAAAGGAGGAAGGTCAAAAAAGATTACTAAAAATTATATTCTTAAATCAGAATGAATTTTATCTAAATCAATTTAATGATGATACACGTAGTGAAATTTTATTATATATTTTGGAACATATAAGCACTTATTTGACTATTCAATTTGAGACTAACGATGGCTTTTATTACTATCTTGTTCGAGTGATATTAAATCAAGCAAAAGATAGTTTTAGGTATTTTTTTCGACAAAAAGCTTCTGATGCAAGTATTGAATATTATATAACATCCCATGAACCAGAAAGTTTACTTTCAGAAGATAGCTTTTCTGAAATACTTGAAAATGACAGAGAAGCTACCCAACAATGTAAAGTAAAGAAAATTAGAGTTTCTGCAAAGCAACAGATACTGGTTATTGCATGCAAATCTTCCTATTTTTTAACTGATTCTATTATTAGTAAAGTAAGTTTATTAACTGGGAAAGATATGGTTGAATTACACAGTATTTTTGCCAATCTGAAAAAATCTATTAGCACCAGAGCAGAATTATATAATTATAGATTAGAGCGAATTAATATAGAGTATATGTTGAAAAACCGTTCATTTCTTGAATTACAACGACTAACTCCCAATACTGCAAGATATGAACGAATACAAAAATCCTATGAATTTCATCTTAAAAGATGGAAAACCTCAGTGAAATCAAAAAAGGATATTTCATACCTATGTCCAACAAATAAAGAAATATCACAAATTCTTGGAATTCCTCCTCATCAAGTATATGATATTCTTCGTATGGCAAAAATGCCAAAGTATAGTCATGATTATGAAAAACGATTACAATTCTTGTATGAAAATTTATCTAGCAACCGGAAACAAACATAAGAAAAAAGAGATGGCAGAGATTTGTGTAGGTCATGAAATTGTAATACCTTCTGATGAAGGTATTGCCTTTGATCCTATTGAAAATGGTGTAAGTTTTTTT
>CALNCH010000191.1 GCA_937875245.1 uncultured Spirochaetaceae bacterium | reverse complement strand
GCCATGATATTGAAAAGGTAGGGGAAAGTGAATTTCGGAATCAGAGACCCGGAATTGTTCACCGGTTAGATAAAGATACCTCTGGAGTATTAATTACTGCCCGAAATAGAGATGCAGAACAGTGGTTACAAGAACAATTCAAAAAGCGACGGGTTAGAAAAGAATATATTGCTATAGTATTGGGACATCCCCCTGCAAAACACGGTTCAATTAAAACTCAGATTATACGCGATAGTAGAAATCGAAAAAAATTTACTACTAGTGATGATCCTCAAAAAGGAAAATTTGCTCATACAGTATATTATTGTATAGGTATGTATGGCCCCTACTCATTAATGCGTCTAAAACTCAAAACCGGTAGAACTCATCAGATTCGAGTACATATGAAACATATTGGTTGTCCTATTTTAGGGGATCCAATTTATGGCAAACCAGACGGATTGTTTGAATCAGCAGGCCTAATGCTTCACGCTAGAACCCTTGGAATTCGTTTACCGAATGAGGATTCATTTAAATTATTTACAGCCACTGTCCCAATTCGTTTTAAGAAAGTATTAAAAATCTTACATGAAAAATGGGAAAAAGCTACTTTTAAAAAGCTCTATAACTTGTATGAAAAATGATATTACAGTTATTTTTGAAGATGAAAGTATTATTGTAATAGATAAACCCTCAGGAATGCCTTCTGCTCCCTTAAAAAAAGAGGAAGAATTTACTGCTTTATATCAAGTAGAAAAACGATGTCCAGAAATTAGCAAGGTAGTTGGTAAAAAGAACATAGAAAAAGGTTTGCTTCATAGAATTGATACTCAAACCAGAGGTTTATTATTATTTGCAAAAACCCAAGAAGCTTTCGATTTTTTAGAAAATGAACAAAAAGAAAATCGCTTTCTAAAAGAATATACAGCTTATTGTAAAACAACAGAAAAATATACTTCTTTTGTATTACCTTACAATGTTACTACTTTTTTTAGGCCTTATGGAGCCAAAGGCAAAATGGTAGCACCAGTAACAAAGGATTCTAGTACTGCAGCATTAAAAAAAGCTGATAAAAAATTGTATACTACTACTATTTTATCAGTAAATCCCAGAACAGAGAGGGGTGTAAAAGTTGTTTGCAGTATAACAAGTGGATACAGACATCAGGTACGGAGTCATCTTTCGTGGATCGGTTTACCAGTTCTAGGGGATAAATTGTATGGATGTAATGTAGATGAAAATCAATCTGATTCAATGGAATTTTTTGCTACAGGACTTCAGTTTACACATCCTGTAAGAAAAGAAAAACAATACTTCAAAATATCATTATAAATACATCTTTTTAACTTCTGCTAACAAATAAAAAGAACCGGTTATCAGCAAAGGTACTCCTTGTTTTTTTGCCGATGTAATAGCTTCTTTTATTGCTTTTTTAAAATCTTGTTCTACTGTTATTATTGGTTTTGTATCTGCATTGAAATCAGAACTAGTATTAAAAAAAACTGTACTAAGTTCTTCCAAATTCGATTGTTTGTTTTCCCCAGGGCGGGTTAAAGTTATAGACTCAAATCTATTTTGACTTCTTAGTATTCTGTCAGACATTTCTTCCACTTTTTTATCTGCGGCACAGGCAAACAATAGGTGAGGAAAATAAGAACTTTTTCCATATAATTCGTAAAAAGTATTTAAAGTAAAGGTTAAGCTATTTAGGGTATGAGCTCCATCCAAAACCACTGGAATCTCTTTTTCATTATGCAATAATTCAAAACGTCCGGGTAAACTGGTTTTAGCCAATCCTTTTTCAATAGTTTCTTCTGAAATCTCAGGAAATAACAGTTTAATTGTTAAGGCTGCAACAGCAGCATTTCTGCACTGAAATTCACCTATCAACTGCATTTTTGTCTGCAATGGTCGAGAAAAACCAGTTTCTTTTGTAAATTGAAGCTTTGTATTCATCACTGGTTTTCCCTGTTCTAAATCCAAAGAAAAATCCATTTTCTCCAAATAATCATCTATAAAGTAAGGTTTTGTCTGCATTTCTATACATCTTGAGACAAAAACTTGTCTTGCTTCTGGTACTTGGTTTCCTAAAACAAGGGGTATTCCTTGTTTAATTATTCCAGCTTTTTCTCCAGCTATTTTTTCGATGGTATCACCTAAATATTCTGTATGTTCCAGTTCAATTGGAGTAATAACACTTATTTCTGGAATAAGAACATTTGTAGCATCCAATCTACCACCCATCCCCGTTTCAAAAACACCATAATCAACTTTTGCATTTCTAAAAACTAAAAAGGCAAATAAGGTAATTAATTCAAACCAAGTAGCTTCACGTTCTTTTGGCATATTAATGGGAATAATAGAATCCACTAAAGGAATTATTTCTTGTACCGTTTATTCGTATAGTTCTTCTGTAA
>CALNCH010000190.1 GCA_937875245.1 uncultured Spirochaetaceae bacterium | reverse complement strand
TATCTATATAAAGTAAATCATACATGGATAATGTTTGATCTATAAAAAAACGTCGTCTTTCTGGTTCACCAATAGAAAAATCCAAGTCATCATGACAAAACAAAACGCAGGGTATGGTATTTACAATATCTTTTCTATCATGAATGGTTTTACCATTTTTAAGTATTTTCTTTTTATTTTCAAAATAAGATACTGTTATTGAATCAGTTTTTTCTAATTCATTTTTATAATACCCTTTTATTGAATAATCAGATTCTCCATTTTTTATTAATTCAGAGTCACTTTTTGTTCTAAAAGAAGATCCATAAGCTGAAATATAAAGGGTCTCCAGTATATTACTTTTACCCTGTCCATTTTTTCCTATAAAAAAAACTTCTTTGGATAATAAATCAATTGTTGAGTCCGTTAAATTTCTAAAATTATGAAAAGAAATGGAAAGAAAGGGCAAATTCCTTATTCCATCTGCATTGGCATTATTATATGAAAGAAATCAGCAGCTGGTTCAGGTTTTAATGTCATAGCTCTCATCCCTTCAGAAAATTCAAAGGTAATTCTTTCAGTAGATATTACTTTCATTGGTTCTTCAATATATAAATAATTAAGGGCAATAGTAGTATCTGCTCCTTCATATTGGCAAGGTATTTCTTCTTTTGCGGTACCAATTTCTGATTCTTGAGAAGTTATGGTTAACATACCACTGGATAAAGCAAAATAAACTCTTCGTGATTTTTGTTCAACCAAAAGAGCTACACGTTTTAAAGCATCCAACAAATCTTTTCTATCCAATTCAAATTTATGGTCTTGGCTTTCTGGAATTACTCTTTGATAATTTGGAAACTGACCATCAATTAGAACTGAAGTAAAATGATAATTTCCATATTTAAAAAACATCATTTTATCTACAATTGCTATAGAAATTTCACCTTCAGATGGTGCTCTTTTTAATATTATATTTAATACTTTTGGAGGGATAATAGCAGGTTCAAAATTTGAAACATTTTGGCAAACTGGTTTTGAAATATATGAAAGCCTTTTTCCATCAGTTGCAACCATTAAAAGATTTTCTTCTTTTTTTTCTATGTATACACCATTCATAAAAAAACGTGTTTCATCATCTGAAACAGCAAAAATAGTTTCAGTTATCATTTCTTTAAATTCAGATAATGGAACTTCAAAGTAAGGAACATTTTCTTCACTTGCAAATTCAGGAAATTTGTCACTAGCTATACTTTTTAATTGAAAACGAACTTTTTTATTTGTAGGTTTTATTACAACACTTATATCATTTTGAACAAACTCAATTTCACCAGAAGGTAAAGAATTTAGAATACCCATAAATTTATCACAAAGAACTGTAGTTGTTCCTTCTTCTTCAATATCTGCTGGTAAACTAGTTTCAAAATTTACCTTAATATCTGTGGCCTTAATAGTAAGCGTGTTCTCTTTTGCAATAAAAAGAACATTAGAAAGAATTGAAATAGCACTTTTAGTTGAAATAATTTCCTGTGCTATTGAGATCTCTTTTATCATTGCATCTCTATCAAAAGTAAATTTCATCTTATCCCCCGGGTTTATAATTATATATATATATATATTAATAATAATAGTAATAAGGATTGTGGAAAACTGTAAAAGCTAGTTAATTAACAATAATATAAATAATTATTGAATTAATAACTAGATTGATTTAAACTTTTATTTTTCCACATTTCAACAATAAAAGTAATTATAAACAAATTATACCCATAATTCTATCATATTTTCCACAGGTTGTTAAACATTACTTTTTGTAGTCTTTAACATTTCTGATTAAAATTTGCAATGTAGCTTCAAGAGTAGAGTCAGAACGAAGCGTTTCCTCTATTTTTTGACATGAGTGCATAACGGTAGTGTGATCCCTACCTCCAAATTCAGCACCAACTTCAGTAGTAGAAAACTCTGTTAATTCTCTTACTATATACATAGCCAATTGACGAGGTAATGTAATATTACGGGTTCTTTTTTTTCCTTTTAAATCAGATAAAGAAATATTAAAATAATCAGCTACAACTCTTTGAATAATATCGATACTAATATTTGCTTGTTTTGGAGAACTAAAGGCATCTCGGAGTTGTTGTTGTGCTGTTTCAAGAGTTATATTGCTTTCTACTAAATCCATGTAAGCTATAATTTTTGTTAAACATGATTCTAAGTCTCTAACATTAGTTTCAACATTTTTTGCTATTAAATCAATTACTTCTGAAGGAATTTGTTTACTTTGGGTTTGTATCTTTTTTTCCAATATTGCACGTCTTGTTTCATACTTAGGAGGCTGTAAATCAACATTTAAACCCCTTTCAAAACGGGATCTCAATCTTTCAGTTAAGTTTTTTAACTCAGATACAGGACGGTCGCAAGTAAATACAATTTGTTTAAAAGAATTATACATGGCTTCGTATGTATAGAATAATTCTTCTTGTGTTCCATCTTTGTTTTGTAAAAAGTGAATATCGTCAATTAATAAAACATCAGCAGAACGATATTTAGTTTTAAATTTTTGTGCAGAGTTTTTATCATTTAATGATGAAACAAACTCATTAGTAAAGTTTTCTGCAGAAATAAAAATTACTTTTGAATTAGGATCTCTATCTAAAATTTCATTTCCTATAGCTTGCATCAAGTGAGTTTTACCTAACCCAACACCACCATAAATTAGGACCGGGTTATATGCTCGACCGGGATTGGTAGAAATAGCTCGTGCTGCATTATATGCAAAAGAGTTGTTATCACCCATTACGAAAGAATCAAAAGTATAGTCTTCCCTAAGTTGGGAATTCTTTTGAATTTTTATAGTTTCTTTATTCTGACTTAATGATAATTCTTTTTTTTGTTCTATTGGTTTTTGAATAGTATGTGTATTAGAGGTAACAGGAGAAATACCATTTACAATAAAATCTAAATGCAATTCTTGGCCTGAAAGTTCTTTCATTTTATTTTCAATTAAGGCAACATATCCTCTAGAATAAATTTGATCTTTTAAAAAAGAAGAAGGAACAGAAACCACTAGAATAAGTTCTTTTGAATCAACATATTTAATATTATTAATCCACATTGCATATTCTGTTTCTTTTGAATTTGCAATAAATTCTTCTTTTATTTGTGAAAGAGCTTCGCTCCAAAAAATGCTATAATTCCATACTGTCATAAGGGACATTATACTCTGCCTTTACTTTTTTCTGCAATACAGATATAATCGAATTATTGTATTCAAATAAAAATCTAAGGGTTATTAATGAACGCCACATATTCAGCCAATAATATTCAGGTACTAAAAGGTCTTGAAGCAGTAAGAAAAAGACCTGGAATGTATATCGGATCGACAGGGCCAGATGGATTACATCATCTAGTTTATGAGGTAGTCGATAATTCAATAGATGAGGCAATGGCTGGCCATTGTGACCGCATTCTTGTTGTATTAGAAAATGACGACATCGTACGTGTAGAAGATAACGGACGAGGTATACCTGTTGATATTCACCCTACAGAAGGCATTAGTGCATTAGAGTTAGTTCTCACACGATTACACGCCGGAGGTAAGTTCGATAAAGGATCCTATAAAGTTTCCGGAGGACTTCACGGAGTAGGTGTTTCTTGTGTTAATGCTCTTTCTTCCTGGTTAGAAGCAACTGTTGAACAGAATGGTAAAAAGTATTTTATGCGTTTTGAAACAGGAACTGCGGTTACTTCTGTAAAAGAGATTGGTACTTCAGAAAGAAGAGGTACAACAATTCGCTGGAAAGCAGATGCTTCTATTTTTACAGAAACCACTACATATAATTTTGATGTATTGTGTACTCGTTTACGAGAACTAGCTTTCTTAAACAGTGGAATTACTATTGTTTTTAGAGATGAAAGACTTTCCACACCAAAAGAAATAATTTTTAAATTTGACGGTGGTATTAAACACTTTGTTTCGTATTTAAATGAAAATAAAGGGGTTATTCCTACTGAACCAATTTATATTTCTGGTGAAAAAGATGATATTCAAGTTGAAGTTGCATTGCAATACAACGACGGGTATATCGAAAATATTTTATCTTTCGTAAATGATATCAATACTCGAGAAGGTGGTACTCACCTAGAAGGGTTTAAATCATCAATTACTAAGATAATGAATTCATTTTTAGCAAATAATGCAAAATTATTGAAAAAAATGGATAAAGACGAAAAGTTAACCGGTGAAGATGTTAGGGCAGGCTTAACTTCTGTTTTGTCTGTAAAGGTTCCAGAACCTCAGTTTGAAGGACAAACAAAAACTAAGTTGGGAAATAGCGAAGTTCGGGGATTAGTAGATTCTTTAGTAACTGAGCACTTAACTATCTTTTTGGAACAAAATCCTACTTTTATTGAACACATATTGGAAAAATGTGTTTCAGAGGCTTCTGCTCGAATAGCTGCAAGAAAAGCGAAAGAAGCAACACGACGAAAAAGTAGTTTAGACAGTTTTGGTTTACCTGGTAAATTATCAGATTGTTCATTAAAAGATCCCGAAAAATGTGAAGTTTACATAGTAGAAGGTGATTCTGCTGGTGGATCAGCAAAGAAGGGAAGAGATAGTAAAACCCAAGCTATTTTACCTTTGTGGGGAAAAATGCTGAATGTTGAACGAACAAGAATTGATAAAGTAATTAACAATGAAAAATTACAACCAGTAATAGCATCTTTAGGTGCTGGAATTGGTAAAGATTTTAATGTTGAAAAACTTCGATACCATAAAATTATTATTATGGCCGATGCCGATGTTGACGGTTCACATATTAGAACATTGTTATTAACTTTCTTTTTCCGCTATATGCCACAATTAATTGAAGACGGATATGTTTACTTAGCTATGCCTCCTCTATACAAAGTCTCTTTTAATAAAAAAGAATGGTATGTATATGATGATGCAGAGCGAGACAAAGTTTTTGCTGAAATAGGTCGTGATCCAGAAAAAATTAGTGTTCAGCGTTATAAAGGTCTTGGTGAAATGGATGGAAACCAACTTTGGGACACTACTATGGATCCAGCTCGTAGAAAAATGATGAGAGTTACGCTCCCAGACGCAGTTGAGGCAGATCGCATCTTTAGTACTCTAATGGGACAAGAAGTAGAACCTCGAAGAAAGTTTATTGAAGAAAACGCAGTATATGCAAACCTCGATGTTTAATGAGAGGAGAAAATAATGGAAGAATTTAAAACACCTGAAGGTGGTACACTTATACCAATTCCCATTGAAACTGAAATGAGACGTGCTTACATTGACTATTCAATGTCAGTTATTGTAAGTCGTGCTCTTCCAGATGTCAGAGACGGATTGAAACCAGTTCATCGTAGAATTTTATATTCTATGGAAGAAAGAAATTTACGTAATGGTGGCCCTACTCGAAAATGTGCAAAAATAGTTGGAGATGTATTAGGAAGTTATCACCCTCATGGTGACGCTTCTGTATATGATGCCCTCGTACGTTTAGGCCAAGACTTTTCACAACGTTATCCAGTTATCACACCCCAGGGAAACTTTGGTACTATTGCAGGAGATCCTCCTGCTGCTTACCGTTATACGGAAGCTAAAATGGCAAAGATTGCTGAAACTATGGTTGAAGATATCAAGAAGGATACCGTAGATTTTAGTCCTAACTTTGATGAATCAACTGTTGAGCCAACAGTATTACCTGGTAAATTTCCTTTTCTTTTGGCAAATGGATCTTCAGGAATTGCAGTTGGTATGGCAACTAATATGCCTCCTCACAATTTACGTGAGATTGCAGATGCAGTTGCTCTGTATATTGAAAATAATGACGTTACTATTGATGAGTTAGCCAAAATAATGAAAGGTCCTGATTTTCCTACAGGTGGAATTATTTTTGGTAGAAAGGGAATAAAAGAAGCATATAAAACAGGTCGGGGAAAAATAATTGTTAGAGGTCGTTTTAACATAGAAGTTGATAAACGAGGCAAAGAAACTGTTATTTTTACTGAAGTACCCTATCAAGTAAATACAACAACTCTCTGTGAAAGAATAGGGGAGTTGGCACGTGATAAGCAAATCGATGGTATTGCTGCAATAAATGATGAAAGTTCTGATAGAACAGGTTTAAGAATTGTAATTGAACTTAAACGAGGAGCAATGACAAAGATTGTTCTTAATCAACTTTTTTCAAAAACACAGTTACAATCTACTTTTGGTGTAATAAACCTTGCATTGGTAAATGGGCGACCTGAAGTATTAACTTTAAAAGATTTAATAAAGCACTTTGTTGAACATCGTGAAATTGTTATTACCAGAAGAATTAAATTTGAATTAAGAAAGGCTGAAGAAAGAGCTCACATTTTAGAAGCGTTAATTGTTGCTATTAATAATATTGATGAAGTAATAAAAATTATTCGTGGTAGTAGAGATACCCAAGCTGCAAAAAATGCCTTAATGGAAAAATTTCAGTTTGATGATATTCAGGCCCAGTCAATTGTTGACATGCAGTTAAAACGATTAACAAGTTTAGAAATTGAATCCCTTGAAAATGAATTAAAGGAATTACATATTTTCATAGAAAAATGTAAAGACTTGTTAGCTCACCCAGAAAAGATTTTACAAATTGTTAAAACCGAAACTTTGGAACTGGCAGAAAAATATGGAGATGACAGACGAACAGATATTGTTTCTGACGAAGTAGAAGAAATAAATGTTGAAGATCTTATTAAAGAAGAAGACATGGTTATTTTAATATCTCGATTAGGATATATAAAAACTGTTCCTGCAAGTGCATATAAAAATCAGGGCAAAGGTGGAAAAGGTTCAAATTCAACAAAGTTAATCGAAGATGATTATGTTAAGCAAATTTTTATTGCATCTACCCATGATCATATAATGTTCATTTCTACTGAAGGGAAAGCATACTGGTTAAAAGTTCATGAAATACCTGAATCAAGTAAAAACTCCCGAGGTGGACACATTAAGAGTTTATTAGCGGTAGACGCAAATGAAGAAATTGCTACTGTAGTTTCGCTTAAGAACTTTAATGACACTGAATATCTCTTTATGGCAACTGCTGGTGGTGTTATAAAGAAAGTACCGACAAACGATTTTAGAAATGCAAAAACAAGAGGAATTATCGCAATCAATCTTGATGAGGGAGATAAAATTGTTTCTGCAATTTTAACTACAGGAAAAGATGAATTAATATTAATTTCAAGAAAAGGAAAGGGATTACGAATTACAGAAGAACAAGTTCGTCCAATGGGAAGAGCTTCTCGTGGTGTTTGTGGATTAAAACTTTCTAGTGAAGATGAATTAACAAGTGCTGTTAGAGTAACAGAAGAGAGTTCTTTATTATTAATTACAGAATATGGTTATGGTAAACGAACTAAGTTTGATAATTACAATCAACACTCAAGAGGAACTGCTGGACAAATTAGTTATGGTATTAATGATAAAACTGGTGAAGTAATAGCAGCCGTTTCAGTTTCTGAACAAGATGAAGTAATGTGTATTACATCATTGGGTAAAACAATTCGTTCTAGTGCTTCTGGTATAAGTGAACAACAAAGAGCTTCTCAAGGAGTATCTGTAATAAAGATTGATCCTCCTGATTATGTAATTGGTGTTGATAGAATTGTAAATGAAGAAGAGAATGAAGAAGTAACTGAATAAAATATAACAGATTTATGTTGATGTACCCCTTTTACCGGATAAAAGTAAAAGGGGCTTTTTTTTGTTTCACGTGAAACATTTTATACAGGAAATAGACAAAAACTTACATGTAAAAATAAAAAGAGGGATTAATAAATAGATAAATTATTGTAACTGCAGACGAAGGACAGCTGAACCTCTTTTTTTAGACCAATATTGTTTTCTTTCATTTGGGAGGGAATCAACAGTATCTTGTTTAAAACCTTGTTGTTCAAACCAATCTGCTGTTTGTGTTGTTAATACAAAAACGCTATCTTGGTTTTCTTTTGTAGCTTTGTTTATAAGATAGGTAATCATCTTAGGACCAATACCCATATGAGCACATGATTGATCCACGGCAACAGCCGCAATTTCCCCTTGTTTACTTTCGTACAGGTGTAAAGATGCACAAGCTTTAATACCACCGTCCATTTCATAAACGATATAATCATTTACTTGGGCAATGAGCATTTCTTCACTTCTTGGTAAAAGAATTTCTTTTTCAATAAAAGGGCGCATTAAATTTAAAACCAAGGGCACATCGTCTCTATTCATTGATCTAATACTGCCATAGTTATTTTTATATATCATGGTACCAGAACCAATATCAGAAAAGATTTCACAGGGGAGTGTACCATCTAATGTTCCATCAAGAATGTGGACACGAGAAACACCAGATTCACAAGAGTGCTTTCCGAGTTTTAATAAAGAAAGTATTTGCTCTTTATTAGGGATGCTTGTTATCTCACTTGTGTTATTATCAATTAATTCTTGTGTTTCTTCTAAATTTAATGCGGGAATAGTATTTTCTTCTGATAAAGAAATAGTATCTGGGATATTAAAGGATGTATTAGTAATTGTGCCTTCATTCGTTAAGTAAAATAGCTTTTCAGCTCGTAAAAGAATAGCAATTTCTGATGCTAATGTTATTGAAGAAATATTATAAGGTTTTCCAAGCGTATTCCATCCAATACAAGGGAAAATAGGAATAAAACCTTTTTCTAAAATAGCTGAAATTGATTCAGTTTGTAGTTTATCAATTTCACCAGTAAATTGATAATCAATTCCATTTAAAATTCCCTTACCTCTGGCTCGTACCCAATTTCCAATAACCGCAGTTTTTCCTTGACCAGCAAGGCTTGTCATTATTCTGTTAGCTACATCAAAGGCTGCCATTTTAACTAATGGAATGGCAGTTTCTGTTGTTATACGAATACCATTTTCTGTTTGCCATGTAAGATCACTATTGGACAAAATATCATCTATTCTTTTTTTTGCTCCAGGAACAATGGCAATGTTAAGTCCGCTATCATGAATATAACAAATGTCCTTTATATGACTAGAAAAAGAAGGAGAATCAATAACTGAATCGTCTAAATGAATAACAATAACACTGTTTTTAAACTTTTTAATATATCTGAGAACATCACGAATGCGTTCTGCTTTGTCATAAGTTTTGTCGTACATGAATATATTATCGGTTTTTCATAGAAAAAACACAACCACAATATTCTTGTCTATATAATCCATAATCTTTTGAAATTTCTAAGGAACGTTGAAACCCACCTTTCTTCTTAAAATCACCATATAAAAAAAGTGGATTTTTTTCTTTGGGATATAATTCCTCTATTTTTGCTTCTATTAATTTACCTTCACTATTAATTTTTTGTGCATCTTTGAAAGGGCTTATGGACAATGTGGTAGTAAAATAATCATATTGCAGTTCTTTAGCTTTTAATGCTGTTTTTTCTAAACGGAAGTGATAGCATTTTCCACATCGTTCTCCCATCTCTTTTTCGTTTTGGAATTCAGGATGCTTTTTAATTTCTATACCTTCATAAAACTCGGTTTCATCAAATGGGGGAGTAATAACAGAAATATTTTGAGTAGTATTTTTCAAAAAAGTTAAGAGTTCATCTAATCTTCTATTATATTCTGTTTCAGGATAAATATTTGGATTGTAATAAAAAATACTGAGGTTAAAATGTTCTCCAAGTAATTCTAAAACGTGGGTACTACAGGGGCCACAGCATGCATGAAGGAGTAAAGAGGGTTTATTATCAGAAACAGCTAAAGAGAAAATTTGTTTTTCAAATAATTTGAAATAGTTTTCTTTATTCTTCGATAACACGGTAACCAACTCCTCGAACAGTTTCAATAATATCACATTCCGCCCCAAGTTTTTTTCGTATACTTAAAATCTGCACATCAATAGAACGTTCTGTAACTGGATATGAACTTCCTTTTATAGCATTTATTATATTTTGTCGAGTAAAAACTCGGCCAGGATTTTGCACTAAAAAGAGTAGTAAAGAAAATTCCGTGGCGGAAAAAGACATTTGCTGACCATCTACTATTACTTCAAATTTTTCTGGATTTATTGATAAATTATGTAATCTTACAATAGAAGTAGATTCTATCACATTTTCTGTAGTAGTTCGTCTTAAAACAGATTTTACTCGGGCAATTAATACTTTAGGAGAAAAAGGTTTAGTAACATAATCATCGGCTCCTAATTCTAACCCTTTAATAATATCAGTATCCTCTGTTTTCGCCGTAGCCATTATAATAGGAATATTCATTGTTTCTTTATCGTTTTTTAGAATGCGACAAATATCCAAGCCAGACATATCAGGCAACATCAAATCTAATATTATGAGATTAGGCTTTTCAGACCGGGCTAATAACAAGGCAGACGTTCCGTTTTCCGCAGATAGGCACTGAAAAGATTCTTTTTCTAAATTGTAAGAAATTAACTCTCTGATAGGCTGTTCATCATCTACGATTAAAATGGTTTGTAAGTTACTTTTCATGGTTCTAGAATAAATCAGATGAATAGATTGTGCAATTATTAGCTGAAAGAATATATGAAATTAACAGAAATCTAACAATTCTCTGACAAAATCCTCATATCTGAAATATATGTTTAACTTGTCAATTATGACAGAATAAATCTTTGGAGGATTTAGTATGAAAGAAATGAAAAAAATGCTTATTACATTAGTTGCTTTAGGATCAATGGGTCTAGTTTTTGCAGCAGGTGGAAAAGACAAAGCTACTGCAGAAAGCACATTAAAGGGTTCTTATACTTTTGGTGGTTCAACAACTGTTCAACCTATTGCAAACGGTATAATTGAAGCATTAATGGCCGCTAATCCAGAACTTAAGATTTCATACGAAGGATTAGGTTCAAGTACAGGATTAAAACAACTGGCATCAGGAACTATTTCTTTAGCAGGTTCATCACGAGATCTTAAATCTTCAGAATTAGAACAGAATCTAGTTCCAGTAGTAATTGCGAAAGATGGAATTGCAGTTGTAGTAAATAAAAGTGTAAATATTGCTAACTTGTCAAAAGAACAATTGGCAGCAATATATGCAGGTGAAATTACAAACTGGAAAGAAATAGGTGGAAATGATTTAGGAATCAACGTTATAAACAGAGATGAGTCCTCTGGAACTTATGGTTCTTTCAAAGAAATTGTTTTAGATCCAGTTAGTAAGGCTTATACAAAAAATGCAATTGTTGCAAAAGAAAATGGGGAAGTAGCTGCAAAAGTAGCTGCAACACCAGGTGCAATAGGTTATGTAGGATTAGGATTTGTTGGAGAAGTAACACAAGCAGGTGGTAAAGCTCTCTCCGTTGATGGTATCAAAGCATCAACTGAAACAGTTTTAGACGGCACATATCCAGTTTCACGTTCTCTTTATGTTGCAAGTAAGGGAGCAATGGTAGAAGGTTCAATAGAAGCAGCTTTTGTAAGCTATGCACTATCTCCAAGAGGTACTGTTATCGTTAAAGACGCAGGTTTTGTACCTGTACAATAAAGTAGATTTATATAGTTAGGAGATACGACCTTGAAAAGAGAAAATAGAACCTTAGAAAGAATATTTTTATGTTGCGCCATGCTTTCTATAGCCAGTGTTATACTAATGACCGTATTCATATTTTTAAGGGGGCTTCCTCTTTTCAGGGTGACTTCTTTGTGGGAGTTCCTCTTTTCATCAAACTGGAGCCCTACAGATGAAAACAATCCCAGTTATGGAATACTATCTTTTATAGTAGGTTCTTTGTATGTAACTGGGTTAGCTTTATTAATTTCTGTTCCAGTAGGATTATCCGCTGGAATATTTTTATCTGAATTAGCTAATCAAAAAATGAGTAAATTCTTACGCAGTGCTGTAGAACTGCTGGCAGGTATTCCTTCCGTTATATATGGATTATTTGGAATTGCCTTTATTGTACCCATGATAAGAAATCTTTTTGGTGGGAATGGATACAGTGTTTTATCTGCAGCATTAATTCTAAGTATTATGACATTACCAACAATTGTAAATATGACAGAAGTATCACTACGAAATGTACCAAAAGAACTGAGAGAAGGCTCATGGGCATTAGGTGCCACAAAATGGCAAACCATAGTAGGGGTTTTGTTTCCGGCCGCACGTAGTGGGATAATAACCGGTGTAGTTTTGGGTATGGGACGTGCAATGGGTGAAACAATGGCAGTCCTCTTAGTTGGTGGAAATGCACCCATTATGCCAGATTTGCCAACGTCAATGGTGCGAACCTTAACAATGAATATTATTACCGATATGTCTTATGCAGAGGGAGATCACCTGACTTCTCTTTTTACAACTGCGATGGTGTTATTTATCTTTATTCTTTGTTTAAACATTGGTATTCAATTGGTAATTAAAGCTTCGTTCAAAGAACAAAAGGGGCGAGTATAATGAAAAGGCGTTTATCCGAATATCTATCTTTAGGCTTTGTATATGCTTCAGCAGGATTTACAATAGGTATTTTATTTTTAATCTTATTCTATATCATATGGAACGGTCTTTTTTTCAATAATCAAAAAGAATATGAAGTGACTTCAAAGTCAGAAAAAGAAATAAGTGGTTTAATTGTAGTAGTAAATAAAGGAACAAAGGTTTCAGATTTACCATACAATGTAATTAGAGGAATTTTTACGGATTCTTATGGGAACTGGAAAAAGATTTCAGACAGTACTAATGATGTATATCCTTATGCTTCTATTCAAATAGTTCCACAATTAGAATCAATGTTTAAAGAGAAAGTAGGATTACTAGTTGAAAAAATTAATCGCCCAGAAGAAGTTCTTCGTTTTACGGCAGGTAATAAAGGTGGTATAGGTATTTTAGACAAAAATACTTATGAGGAATCAATAGCGAAAATATCATCATCAGAAAAAAAACAATTAAAAGTAATTAGTATAAGAAGTACAGCTTTGTTATGTAATACATCAGTAACCAATCTCTACGGAAATTTAAAATTAGAATCAATTAACGAGAATGAAATCCAAAATATTTTGAACGGAAAGTATACAAATTGGAAAGAGGTGGGGGGCCCAGATTTACCCATTGTAGTTTTTAATCAGAGTGAGTTTAGTAATCTAGAAGAATTTTCAGAGATAATAAGGGAAACACCGGGTGCCGTTGCATTAGGTGAAGCATATTTACTTACAAACAATTCAAATTCAGAAATTGAAAGTTTGGGAATTATAAGAACAGAAAAAGGAATAAACTTAAAACCTTCCTTCTTGTTTACAAAACCAATTGATGGTGGACGTTCAGGTGGTATTTCTACCATTATTTTGAATACAATAATTATGATAATACTTACAATGGCTCTTACAATTCCTCCAGGATTATTTGCAGCTATTTATCTGGTAGAATATGCAAAAGATGGACCAGTAATGCGGATTATCCGTTTGGGAACAGAAACACTAGCAGGAATACCCTCAATAATTTTTGGGTTATTTGGTATGCTTGTTTTCGTAGAAGGTTTTGGTTGGGGAATAAGCCTTATATCCGGATCTTTTACTTTATTATTAATGATTCTTCCTACAATTGTTCGCACTAGTGAAGAAGCCTTAAAAGCTGTTTCACCTGCATTAAAAGAAGGTAGTTTAGCTTTAGGTGCTACGAAAGTCCAAACTATTTTTAAGGTTATACTTCCTGCAGCCTTTCCTGCAATTATTTCAGGTATTATTTTAGCAATAGGTAGGGCTTTAGGCGAAACTGCTGCTCTCATTTATACTATGGGTTCAAACTACAATCTTACCAGTGGATTAACAGATTCTACTAGAACTCTATCAGTTCATTTATATTTGCTTATTGCAGAAGGCATTTCTACGGACAAAGCCTTTGCTTCTGGAACCATTTTGGTAATAGTAATATTCGCAATTAATTATCTTTCAAGAAAGTCGGTGGAGAAGATGACGGTTCACGAATAAAAAGGAAGATTGCAAGAGATACATGGTGTTTCACTTGTGATTTTCTGAAAAACCCTATATAATATAAAGAACATCATTTTTACATTGTTTGAGATAGTGTCAAAATAAAAGGCTTATATAGGGGTTTATCAGTGGAAACTTTACCAAAAATGCTGAAAGAGGTAGTAGAAAAATACCCTCAAATAGCAGCCCAATATTCTAAAGATACTAAAGGCCAATTTCAGCCGATATCTTTTTCAGAAATGTATGATATTGCCCTTAATTTTGGTGCCGGACTACTTTCACTGGGTGTTAGTAGAGGCGAACAGATTGGTTTAATCTCTGATAATCGAAAAGAATGGCAACAATCCGATATGGGAATAATGGCAATTGGTGCCATTGATGTTCCACGTGGTTGTGATGCTTCTGAAAAGGATTTGGCCTATATTTTGTCCTTTGCAGAATGTAAAACTGTCATTGTTGAAAACAGTGCTCAAATTACAAAAATAGTTGGTCTTATAAAATCAATACCTACTTTAGTTCATTTTATTTGTTTCGAATCATTAAAAGCTGAAGATCAAAAATTATGTGAAAGTGTGAATATTACACTACTCAGTTATGAAGAAGTTCTTTCAAGAGGTATTAGTTATAGAAAAGAAAACCCTTTAGTAGTGGAAAAAGAATTGGAAAAGGGAAAAAGAGAGGACTTAGCTTGTATTATTTTTACTTCAGGAACTACTGGGGAACCTAAAGGTGTAATGCTACAGCATAGTAACTTTATTGTTCAGCTAGAAGATTTACCTAAACGTATTTACTTAAAACCAGGGGATAAGGCCTTATGTGTTTTACCGGTATGGCATGCCTTTCAACGATTATGTGAATATATGATTTTAGTTCAAGCTTCCGCAATCTGTTATTCTAAACCTGTAGGCAGTATTATGCTGGCAGATTTTATGAAACTAAATCCTAGGCTTATGCCAGCTGTTCCACGGGTATTTGAAGCAGTCTACGAAGGTGTAATGCGATCAATGAGAAAAACAGGAGGAGTCGTAAATGCTCTTTTTAAGTTTTTCTTATCAGT
>CALNCH010000189.1 GCA_937875245.1 uncultured Spirochaetaceae bacterium | reverse complement strand
GAATGACATTATCAGTTTTTTACGACTGTGCAATCTTCCCTACGACACCCTTTCTTTTGCCAATATACTAAAATCTCCCTTTGGAAATATTAGTCAAAGCTCAGTTAATCTTTTGTTATCTCAAATTGATAAAGGAAACATCAATAACTTTATCCCCTTTACCCAATCTCAAAAAGATTTATTACCCCTTGAAGAACAATCTCTTTTTTCCCAACTGGGAAATCTATATGAAAAAAGTAAAATACTAACGAAAACAAGGGGTATTACTACAATACTAAATTTGTTGTGGTACGAAGTAGGATATCGATATGAAACTCTTTGGAATTCTGAATTATCCCCTTATCAGGAATTATATGATGCTCTCTTTGAATTAGGTAGAATAGCTGATGTAGAAGGACAAAGCCTTACAAAATTTTTAGATAGCCTTGAAGAACTGAAAGAACCTTCAAAAAAAGTTGAAAACATGGATATTCCTTTGGAACGTTCTGGTACCGTAAGATTAATGAGTATTCACAAAAGTAAGGGTTTGGAATTTCCTATTGTATTTATCTGTGGCAGTGGAGAAAGATCAATGGCTCCACAAAATTCTTTAACCTATTTTTCTCAAGAATGGGGTATTACTCTTAATTTACCAAAACTTCCTTTCTTCAAAAAGCAAAAAGATGAGTATGTAAAGAGAAACTATTTTTATGAACTAATAAAAGCAGAAGAAAATTTGGCAGAATTACGACGAGTTTTTTATGTAGCAATGACTAGAGCCGAAAACAGAGTATTTTTTACCGGTACTTACAACGGAAAATTTGAACAAACAGAAAAAGAATTTGAAAATTCTAAAACCTTTCTTGCTTTGTTAAAACCTATATTAAGTAAATATCAGGATACCACTTCTGAAAAAATATCTGTTTTACCAAACAGTCCTTTCACCTTTGAAGAAGTAGCACCTCTAACCCTAGAAAATGTTAAAAATCTTACCATTACCCAGAAAAAACAACAAAAGCTACCTTCTGTTGAAACAAAAAAAGAATTTATTGAAAAGGTTGAACCTTTATACAATCAAATTCTTATAGAGGAACCTGTTATCATTGAATCTCCATATAGAACACCT
>CALNCH010000188.1 GCA_937875245.1 uncultured Spirochaetaceae bacterium | reverse complement strand
GAAAAGGCTATAAAGATCCGGTAACTGGAATTACCGCATATTCAGACGGATTGGAAGATTGTATTGCCAAAGGAAAGGAAGCTGTTCATTGGGATGAAAAACGTGCTCTGTATGTTAATCAAACAGGACCAATACGCCGAGGCATAGGGTGTGCCATTTTTAACTACAAAACTGGGGTATACCCCATATCTCTGGAAACCTCCAGTGCTCGTATGGTATTAAATCAAGACGGTTCTATTCAGTTACAAATGGGAGCAACAGAAATAGGGCAAGGTGCAGATACCGTATTTTCTCAAATGGCGGCCGAAGCATTAGGACTTCCCATGGAAAAAATACACATCTGTTCAACTCAAGATACTGATATATCACCTTTTGATACAGGTGCCTATGCTTCAAGACAAACCTATGTAAGTGGAAAAGCTATAGTAAAAACTGCCCAGTCATTAAAAGAAAAAATACTGGAGTATGCTTCAGACTTACTTTGCAAAGGAATAGCAGGAGAAGAGGGCAAAGGTCCTTTCTTAACATGTAAAGAATTAGACTTGGTGGATGGTGCTATTGTAGAAAAAGGAAAAACTATACCTTTATTAACCTTGGATAATTTAGCTTTAGAAAGTACCTATAGTTTACGTCATTCTAATCACTTAACAGCAGAAGAGACCATTCACTGTACTGACAATAGTTTTGCCTTTGGTGCCTGTTTTGCAGAAATTGAAGTAGATATTCCATTAGGAAAAATTGAAGTCTTAAGAATATTAAATGTTCACGACAGTGGAAAACTGATAAATCCAAAACTTGCAGAAGCCCAGGTTCATGGTGGTATGAGTATGAGTTTAGGTTATGGTTTAAGCGAACAAATGCTCTATAGCGAAAAAGGAGAATTGCTGAATGGAAATTTATTGGATTATAAACTTCCTACAGCCTTAGATACTCCAGAATTAGAAGCGTTGTTTGTAGAAACCTATGATCCTTCAGGTCCTTTTGGAAACAAAGCACTAGGAGAGCCACCCGCTATTCCATGCGCCCCGGCTATTCGTAATGCCTTGTTACAAGCTACTGGAGTTAGTGTAAACTCTTTACCTTTATCACCTCAAAAATTGTTTGAACATTTTTCAGAAGCCGGTTTATTATAAGGAGAGTTTTTTATGTATGATATTGAAAAGATTACTAAAGTAAATACGGTAGCAGATGCAATTTCTGCTCTGGTAGCCTCTCCAGATGCCATAATAATTGCTGGTGGTAGTGATGTTTTAATTAAAATACGAGAGGGAAAGTTAGCAGGATGTACTCTTGTGAGTATTCGAGAAATTCCAGAATTAAAAGGAATAAAACTTGAGAAGGATGAAACAATTCAGATTGGTCCCTTAACTACCTTTAGTCAACTTACTGAGAATCCTATTATTATGGAGCGAATTCCTGTTTTAGGAAATGCAGTAGATCAAGTAGGTGGGCCACAGATTAGAAACATTGGAACTATAGGCGGAAACATTTCTAATGGAGTAACCAGTGCGGATAGTGCTTCGACCTTATGTGCTTTAAATGCAGAAATAGAAATTACAGGCCCAAAGGGTGTAAGAAAAGTTCCTATTCTTGAATACTATGTAAAAGCTGGAAAAGTGTGTCTTGAACAAGGTGAATTATGTACTGCAATTCGAATCCATCCTGAAGATTACAAAGGGTATAAAGGACATTACATAAAATATGCCATGAGAAATGCCATGGATATTGCCACTTTAGGATGTTCAGTCGTTGCAAAATTGAACAAAGACATATTAGAAGATGTTCGTATTGCTTTTGGAGTAGCAGGACCTATTCCGATGCGGTGTCCAAATACCGAAAATGCAATAAAGGGAAAAGTTCTTAATTCTGATGTATATGAGATAATGAGGGGAGAAATTTTATCAGATATTAATCCAAGAACATCTTGGAGAGCTTCAAAGGAATTCCGGGTACAGTTGGCACAAGAATTACCAGGAAGGGCATTAAAAATTGCACTGGAGGGTCAAAATATATGATAGAAATAATTCGTTGTACAGTAAATGGAAAAGAGCAAGAAATTGCAGTTGATCCTAGAGAAAGTTTAACAGATATGTTGAGAAACAGACTTTTGTTAACCAGTGTAAAAAAGGGATGTGAAGTAGGAGAGTGCGGGGCTTGTACCGTATTAATTGATGGTAAAGCAATAGATAGTTGTATATATTTAGCTGTATGGGCAGAGGGTAAACATATTCTAACCCTAGAAGGATTACAAGGACCTAATGGAGAATTATCTCCTATTCAACAAGCTTTTATCGATGAAGCGGCGGTGCAATGTGGTTTTTGTATTCCTGGAATTATTATGAGTGCAGTAGAAATTATAGGCACTGGAAAAGAATACAGCCGGACAGAGATAAAAAAACTTATTTCGGGACATTTATGTCGTTGTACTGGTTATCAAAATATATCAACCGCTATCGAAAAAGCTATACAAATGGTAGAAGATTGTATGAAATAGAATGAAGATGTAATATAATGAAAGTTTCACAAACAGGAGGCACATTGTGGAAAAAATGTTTAAATTACAAGAGCGCGGCACTACAGTAAAACGAGAAATCGTTGCTGGTATTACGACATTCTTGGCTATGGCTTACATTTTAGCTGTAAACCCAGGAATGCTTAGTGCAACAGGAATGCCAGCTGGCGGTGTATTTACTGCTACTGCATTAGCATCAGCAATTGCAACTTTAGTTATGGCATTTGCCGCTAACTTACCAGTTGCTTTAGC
>CALNCH010000187.1 GCA_937875245.1 uncultured Spirochaetaceae bacterium | reverse complement strand
TTCAAGAAGGTGAAGCATCTCTCATAAGTCAAAACCTTGGAAATAATAATTATAAAAGAGCCTTGGATATTTTTTGGAAAACCCTAGCCATCAATATGACCTTTGCAGCAATAGCTTTTATCCTCATGGGAGTGGGAAAAAATCAATTAATAGGTCTTTTTGCAAAAGATAATCCCTTATTTGCCTTAGAAATTGAAAAGATTTTTTACTATGAACGACTTGCAAGTATTTTAATTGCCTTAAACACTTCTGTAATGGGATTATTGTATGGATTTGGATACACTCGTATCTCCATGATTTTGAATGGGATTCGGCTATTTGTTTACCGTATTCCACCATTATGGATTATTCAGCATTATTTTACCGGGGTTGGAACAGAAGGAGTAGGTATTGCGGTGTTTATAAGTAACGGTTTTATTGGTATTACTTCTTTTATTGTTGCACTGTTTTTAATCAGAAAAATCCAAAAGAATGCCAGAATCGTATAGAGAAACTATATCCTCACTATGATATTCTTAATACAATTTTAGGGTAAGGATTAAAAATGAATTCACAAGTAATAGAAACATATATTGATTCTCTGTTAGAACGAAGTACTCCAGAAATCCCAGTTTGGAATATTGAAAAAGCTTTAGCAGGAAAAAAATCTGGATGGGATTATATTGATGGCTGTATGATTATGGCTATTTTGGAAATTTACCAGCTTACTGGAAATAAAAAATATCTTACTTTTGCAGATTCCTATATTGATTTTAGAATTAATGAAGATGGTTCTATTGACGGATATGATATAAACGAATGGAACTTAGATGAAATAAATGGTGCAAAAAATCTATTTACCTTGTATGACCTTACCGGAAAAGAAAAGTATCGAAAAGCAATTGATACTGTGTATGAACAAATAAAAAAACAACCAAGAACAAAGGCTGGAAATTTTTGGCACAAGGCCATTTACCCTAATCAAGTATGGTTAGATGGTTTATATATGGCACTCCCTTTTTACATGGAATATGAAGTAAATTTTACCAATGGGAAAAATCGTTCAGATATTTATAAACAGTTTTTTACTGTTGCTTCTATAATGAAAAATCAAGAAACAGGATTATATTACCACTGTTATGATGAAACAAAATCTATCTTTTGGGCTAATCCAGATACAGGTCTATCTAAACATTACTGGCTTCGAGCTTTAGGTTGGTATTCTATGGCTTTATTAGATACTTTGGATAAAGATGATATCGGTAAAGAAAATCAAGATACAAATTGGACAAGATTAAAACACATTTTTGTAGATCTAATGAATTCTATGATTACATACCAAGACAAAAGTGGTATGTGGTATCAAGTTCCTGATTGTGGTAATCGAGAAAAAAATTATTTAGAAACTAGCGGTACTTCTATTATGGCATATTGTTTATTTAAAGCAGTACGACTGGGTTTTTTACCACAAAGCTATACAACTCAGGCTAATAAAGCATTTATGGGAGTATGTAATACCTATCTCACTACAGAAAATGACACTCTTCACTTAGGTGGAATTTGTTTAATGGCAGGCTTAGGTCCTGAAAACAACCCGAAAAGAGATGGTACTTTTGAATACTATATGGGAGAGCCTATTGTAAAAGATGATGCCAAAGGTGTTGGCCCTTTTATTTTAGCTTATTCTGAGTGGAAAGCTTCTCAAGAAAAATAAGAATAGCTTACAGGACTTTCCTTGAGTTTTTTACCCATTTATGGTAGGCTTTTTTTCATTCTTACAGAATGGAGAAATACTATGTCCGGAAATACTTTTGGCACGATTTTTAGAGTTACTACCTTTGGGGAAAGTCATGGACAGGGTCTCGGTGTAATAATTGACGGTTGCCCATCCGGTGTTTCTATTAACATAGAAACCATACAAAAGGCTCTTAACCGCAGAAAACCTGGAGCTACCACCGTCGATGAAAATGGAAAGACTGTTATTAACCCTTCGGTGACTTCACGAAAAGAACCGGATACTGTGGAAATTCTTTCTGGTGTCTTTGAAAATAAATCTACTGGTACTCCTATAGCACTTCTGATTAGAAATACCTCTCAACATTCATCAGATTATACTAATATCGCCCAAGCCTTTCGTCCTGGACATGCAGACTACACCTACACCGAAAAATACGGTTTTAGAGATTATCGGGGAGGGGGAAGATCTTCTGGAAGAGAGACTGTAGCCAGAGTAGCAGCGGGTGCTATAGCTGAACAAATGCTTACGCAAAGTATAGCAAAACACTATCCTGCTTTGCCCGCCCCCCAAATAATTGCCTACACCACCCAAGCTGCAGGTATTGAAATCGAAACCAGAGATTTTTCTGTTATTGAAAAAAACAGCCTCCGTTGTCCCGATATGGAAGCTGCAAAAAAAATGGAAGGAAAGATTGCTGAATACCGA
>CALNCH010000186.1 GCA_937875245.1 uncultured Spirochaetaceae bacterium | reverse complement strand
ACGTTTACATGGCACGGGCAAGAGGATACTCTTCCTCTTTAGAAAAAGCTCTGTTTCCAGATAAAGTTCCTTTGTCCGTTTACGAAAATCTCGTTTCCACAGTTAGAGAAAATTTAGCTCCCTTACACAAATACTATAGCATAATGAAAAAAGCCCTTAAGGTTGAAGAACTTCGCCATTACGATGTATATGTGCCATTAGTGGAAACCGCTACAAAAAACACATCCTATGAAGAAGGGGTAGAAATACTAAGAAATGCACTTTCTCCCTTAGGAAAAGAATATACTGATACCCTTTGTAATGGCTTACTTGGTGGTTGGGTTGATCGCTACGAGAACAAAGGAAAACGTTCAGGTGCTTTTTCATCCGGTTGTTTTACAGGATATCCTTATATTTTAATGAATTATAAAGAAGATGTAATTAGAGATGTATTTACCTTAGCCCATGAAGGTGGTCATTCAATGCATTCTTGGTATTCTGCAAGATCAAACCCCTTTATGAATTATAATTATACTATTTTTGAAGCCGAGGTTGCTTCCACCTTTAACGAACAATTAGTTTTTGAGTATTTAATGAAAAATACTTCTGATCCAAAAATAAAAGCATATTTATTAGATACCAGAATTGGAGACATTTTAGCCACTCTATATAGACAAACCATGTTTGCAGAATACGAAAAAATTACCCATGATTTAGTGGAAAGTGGAACTCCCCTTTCTGTAGACGTATGTCGAAAAGAATATAGAAAACTATTAGAAGCCTATTTTGGACCTGAAATGATTTTGGAAGAAGAAAGTGACTTAGAATGCTTACGTATTCCCCACTTTTATAATGCATTTTATGTGTATAAATATGCCACAGGAATTTCTGCATCCTTAGCATTAGCTAATAGAGTAACAAAAGGTGGAAAACAAGAAAAAGAAGATTATTTTTCTTTCTTAAAATCAGGAGGCTCCCGTTATCCAATTGAAGCTCTTCGAGTGGCAGGAGTTGATATGGAATCCCCTGATGTAATAAAGGCAGCCTTAGGCACCTTTAGTCAAATGGTAGATCAACTAGAAAAACTGATCTAAACTTTTTTTAATAAAGAATATTGGTTAAATCCTTATTTTTGCCGATAATTATGCTATAGTAATTTTATCTTCGTCTTGTAGAGAGGAGTTTTTAATTTAATGACAGCCGTTTCTGAGTTTATCTCACATCCAAAAATTGACGCCCATAACCACTTAAATCTTGGAATGCGTTATGCATCGTATGTCCCTTGGGCAGGTTTTTATATACCGAATTTTCCTAGAGTTTTATCTGGATTACCTGAAATGCATGAGATTATTGCTCAATATACTAGGCCCAGATGTGTAGATGAAAAAGACGTACAAGATTTAATTTCTTTAGCCATAAAAGACGCCATAGCTGACGGTGTTACAGTTCTTGAAGGCAGTATTGATATTGGTTTCGTAAACCAATGCGGTGGAATTGACCCCTTATTAAAACTGGTAGAAAAAATTCATTCAAAATTTTCATCTGAAATTAATTTCAAACCTGAATTAGGTATGGGAAAAACCTTTGGAATAGAAAAAATCCAAACATGGGCTCCTGTTTTACTTGAAAGTGGACTTTTTAAGAGTATTGATTTATACGGTCCAGAAATAGAAGATGGAATTGAAGAATTTAAGAATATTTATGAATTGGCAGGAAAATTAGGTATTAAAAGAAAAGCTCACGTCGGTGAATTTTCTGATGCAAATTCCATTCGTCGATTAGTAGAATACTTTGAATTAGAAGATGTTCAACACGGCATTGGTGCGGCGAAAGACGATTCTGTCATGCAATTTTTATTAGACAGAAATATAACTTTGCATGTGTGCCCTGCAAGCAATGTAATGCTTTCTGCAGTTCCTTCTTTGGATAAACATCCAATACGAAAGCTTTACGACGCAGGACTAAAAGTTACCATTGCAACTGACGATTTGCTTTTCTTTAACAAGTCCGTTAGTGAACAATGTGCAGACCTAGTAGACGTTGGCATGTTCACCAAAGAAGAGATTTTTTCTTTGATGGATAAAAGCCTAGCCTAATTTAGAAGTAGCATACGTTTATCGAAGATATACCATTAAAAGCATAATATCAGAATTACGAATACCAGATATTCGGCTGGCTTGACCCAATGTAAGAGGCCTAATCTTTTCTAATTTTAGCTTACTTTCTGTAGATAGTCCTGGAATAGCTCTATAATCAAAATTGGTAGGAATCTTTGCATTTTCCATTCTTTGCATTTTTTCTACACGTTTATCTTGCTTTTGTATGTAATATACATATTTAAAATCTACTAAACCATTTTCCCATTCTTGTTCTGTAAATCCGGGATTGTCTGCTTTAGGATTTTTCTGTAATACTTCTAGAATTTGATTACGTACCTCAATTTTATGCTGTACTTTATCTAATTGTGCCTGAGATTTTAAACCTATCTCAAATCCTTTTTGGCACAAACGTTCATCTGCGGTATCATGACGTAATTTTAAACGGTATTCAGCTCTGGCAGTAAACATTCGATAAGGTTCTTTAGTACCTAAAGTTACTAAATCATCAATAAGAACTCCAATATAGGCTTCGTCTCTACCTAAGACTAAAGGCTCATAAGAAGGAACATCATAGGCGCTATCTATAGCTTCATGACGGCGACTATATAAACTAGCATTAATACCTGCAACTAACCCCTGTGCAGCGGCTTCTTCGTAACCAGAAGTACCATTAATTTGCCCCGCAGTAAAAAGCCCAGCTACCCGTTTTGTTTCCAAGCTCGGAAACAGTTGAGTTGGTTCTACATAATCATATTCCACTGCATAACCCGGTCGAGAAACTACTGCCTCTGAAAAACCTGGCAGTGTTCGTAAAAAGCGATCCTGGACATCTTCGGGCAAAGAAGAAGAAAATCCATTAATGTACATTTCTTCAGTCTCTAACCCTTCTGGTTCAATAAATAACTGATGTCTCTCTCTGTCGGCAAAGCGCATAACCTTATCTTCAATAGAAGGACAATAACGGGGACCAATACCACTAATTTTTCCACTATACAAAGGAGAAAGTCCGATATTTTCTCGAATAATTCTATGGGTTTCTTCACTGGTATACACTAAATGACAGGGAACCATAGGCCTTTCAATTTTTTCAGTATCAAAAGAAAAAGGTAAAACAACAGAGTCCCCTACTTGTTCTTCTAAAAGAGTAAAATCAATAGAAGATTTTAAAACTCGGGGAGGAGTTCCCGTTTTTAATCGCCCGGTGGTAAAACCTAATTTATTTAAGGACTGAGTTAAACCGATTGCAGCATTTTCTCCTAAACGTCCACAAGGTGCATCATACGGACCAATAAAAATTCTACCCCCTAAAAACGTTCCCGTAGTAAGAACGCAAGAACGAGTAGGAATACGACGTCCTCTTTCTGTAGTAATAGCAGTAATTTTTTGTCGATATTGATTAGCTTCTGGATTAAGAGGCTGACAACGAACTTCACCAGGAATAGAACCTATTTCTGCCGTAGAATCGCTAGAAGGTGGTAATGGAATTTGAGTAATAAGGGTTTCAATTTCTACTACGGTGTCTTGGAGAGTGTACAAGGATTCTTGTTGTTCTACTCTTTGACGAGCAAGAGTTGCATAACGCAGTTTATCAGCTTGACTTCTTGGAGCTTGAACAGCGGGTCCCCGACTCTTATTCAATAACCTAAATTGAATCATTGACTCATCAATTAAATGCCCCATCTCTCCACCTAAGGCATCAATTTCCCGAACAATGTTTCCCTTTGCAATTCCCCCAATAGAAGGATTACAAGACAGACGTCCAATTGCATCAATAGATTGAGTAACCAATAGGGTTTTCAAACCCATACGAGCACTAGCCAAAGAAGCTTCAATACCTCCATGTCCAGCACCTACAACAACTACATCAAAACTATCATAAAAACCAGTATATTCTTTATTCATATTATACAAACTCGAATGGTGTTTCCTGGTAAACATAGTAATTTAACCAGTTGGAATAAAATAAATGAGCATGACTTCGCCAAGTAGACAAAGGAGCCATATTAGGATTATCAGAGGGGAAATAATTTACTGGAACTTCAATCATTTTCCCTGCATTTTTGTCCCGCCAATATTCATTTCCTAAGGTTTCTGTATCATACTCTAGGTGACCAGTCATAAAGATTTGTCGATTATCTTTTGATTTTACTAATAAAATGCCAGCTTCCTTTGATTCAGCTAAGATTATAAGATCAGAATTCTTTTCAATATCTTCTCGTCTCACTTCTGTGTGCCGGGACTGAGGGCTAGGAAAAGAATCGTCAAAACCCCGAAGTAAAGGCTCTGCCACAGTTAATCGCTGATTTTGGAACACTCCAAACAATTTATGGTCTAAATCATATTTTGGAATACCATAATGATGATATAAACCTGCCTGACTACCCCAACAAATATGCAAAGTACAGAAAGCATTCTTTTTTGCATGATCCATAATTGCACACAAATCTTGCCAATAATCAACTTCTTCAAAAGCCAACTGTTCAACAGGAGCTCCGGTAATAATCATACCGTCCCACTTAGTTTCTAAGGCTTCTTTTGAAGTTATATAAAATTTTTCTAAATGCTCCGCCCCAGTATTTTTTGCTTGGTGGGCTTCCATATGAACCAAAGAAATTTCAATCTGCAAAGGAGTATTCCCCAATAATCGCAGCAATTGAGTTTCTGTAGCAATCTTAGTAGGCATTAAATTAACAATAGCAATTTTCAAAGGACGAATATCCTGAGAACTTGCTCTCTGTTCCCTCATTACGAAAATATTTTCCTGCTCGAGAATAGTACAGGCAGGAAGGTCTGACTTGATTTTTATTGGCATAACTTGCGGAGTATAGCATGATTTTCACTCTTTTGCTATACTATTGCGTATGGTGCAACAAGATAAAAAAAAGGCAATAAAAAAAATACAAACCATGATTTTCTCCGAAAAACAAATGGTAGATGATTTTCGAAAAAAAATCGAAACCGTTTTTGCAACTCCCTTTTTACCAAATAATGTAGAATGCAAACAAGAGATAATTGGTGGTATTACCTGTGATGTCTTACTTCCTGAAGTGTATTCCAAAAATCGGAGTATGTTATACATTCATGGAGGTTCTTTTATTGGTGGTTCTTGTGCTTCTTGGCGAAGTTTTTGTGCCTCTATCGCTCATGCCTCTTGCACCAAAGTAATTGTACCTGAAATACGACTTGCACCAAAATTTCCCTATCCTGCCGCTTTAGATGATGCAAAATCTGTTATTAAAGAATTGTATACCAGTGAACCAGAAATTTTTATTGGAGCAGATGGTTCTGGAGCATTAATTGCCATAGCTCTTGCTTTAGCGATAAAAGGCAGTTTTAGAACAAAATTAAAGGAATTAATCCTTTTTTCACCTTGGTTAGACGTTTCTGCAGATGCAGAAGCTATAAAAATGTCGGATAGAAAAAGCAAAGATCCCATTTTGACCGCTACTCAATTACAACGTTGTTCAGAAATGTATACCTTTACTCAAAACTTAACCAATCCTTTAGTTTCTCCCATGTATGCCAGCCCTGATAAACTGGAAGGATTTCCTGAAGTCTATATCCAAATGGCAGAAAATGAACGATTACTACCAGATGTAGAATGTTTTCAAGATAAACTACGAAAAGTCGGTGTCCCTTGTACCATTGATATTTGGAAAGATATGATACATATGTTCCAAATGGCAGATGAATACTTAGAAGAAGCACACCTAGCCATAGAACAAGTAGGAAAGCATATTCGCAGAATGGAAGAAGGCCAATAAATTGATACAGAGAAAACTCTGTATAATTCTCCTTCTTTTTTTTCTTCAGATATTTTGTACACTAAGAGTTTCAAGTGAAGAAAAAGATTCATTAACACCAGAATACCTAACCTTTGCTACCCGTACAAAAGAAAGTGATTTTTTAATAGTAGCAGGCTATCAAAATAGTTTTTCTCATTTACTAATTACTAATTCCGTTTCAAAATCTCATTATGAAAGTTTTTTGCTTTCTGGAAACCTCGAACTAGAGCAATATGGTCTTTTTGAAGCAGCTTCTTTTTTATTGGAATTGTATCCTCCTAAAAAAAATAGTCTTATTTATTCTTTCCAGGGGTTTGGTATTTTATACATTACCCCAGATTTTTCTATAAAGGATTTTTACGTAGGTTTTGGACAGTCAATTTTGTTTAAGAGTCCCCCTCCAACACAGATAAAGATTCACAATTATTCAGAAATAGTAGCATCTAAAGTAGCAAAAAGCACTCTTTTCTTTCATCGAATTGGCATTACCATAAACACAACTTGGGATTATCTTTACAAACCTTCTTTTGAAATGTATCAAATTAGTATAAATGACAGAGAACAACGCTATTTAACAGGTTTTGGGGGATTGTATAGTGATACAGTAGAATTTTCAAATAAGACTGGATTTTCTGTTACAGAATCTATAAGATATATTCTTGATGATAAAACATTCCCCATTATTAAATCTGATGGGTATTCTGGTATACATCCAACCGAAGAGAGTTCTTTTATCAGTGTAAGTTCTGGACGTTTTTTTATACACAAAAATATGAGTTTAAAAACAGAAAACAGAACCCTTTTTGCTAGCCACAACAGAATGGGAATAGAAATAGATTTAGCTTACGTAAATAAGATGTATCTCTATGCAGGCTTTTTTTACAAATTTCAAATGGAAATATGGCAACTATTTGATTATACAACTGAATTACAAGTTGGCTATGATATTGGAGCAAAAAGTATTACCGCTTCTGTGTCATTTAAAACATATATCTAACACGATATACAACCAATAGGAGAATATATGGAATTACTAGCCCCAGCTGGAAACATAGAAAAATTACAATATGCTTATGAATACGGAGCAGATGCTGCCTATATTGGATTAAAACGATTTTCATTGCGAGTAAAAGCAGATAATTTTTACGAAAACGAATATGAGCAAATACAAGAGCTAAAAACAAAATATCCTCAAAAACGATTACATTGCGCTTTAAACATTAGTTTTCATAACAAAGACATAGATCATTTTTTAAGTGAAATTGACTATTTTAAAGCCTACCCCATAGATGCTTTTATTGTCCAAGATTTAGGAATAACCCGTATTTTACAAAAACACTTTCCTAATACTGACTTACACCTAAGTACCCAAGCAAGTTGTATAAACAAAGAAGCAGTTAAAATGTATCGAGATATTGGTTTTAGCAGGGTCGTATTAGGACGAGAAGCTAGTTTAGCAGAAGTAAAAGAAATTAAAGACGCTGTTCCAGAAATGGAAATTGAAGTATTTGCTCATGGAGCAATGTGCATCGCTTATTCAGGTCGTTGTCTTATGAGTGCATACATGACCGGCCGCAGTGCAAATGGTGGTTTTTGTTCTCATTCTTGTCGCTGGGATTACAAACTCTTGGCAAAAAGTGGCAATTTGCTTTTAGAAGAAAAAGCACGTCCTGGAGAATATTTCCCTGTTTTTGAAGGAGATGATTACACTGCCATTTTGTCTTCAAAAGATCTTTGTATGGTAGATCACTTAGATGATTTGAAAGAAGCAGGAGTGGATTCCTTAAAAATTGAAGGCAGAATGAAAAGCTTGTACTATGTAGCACTTACAACGAGAGCTTACCGAAAAGCCCTAGACGCTTTAGAGGGAAAAATATCACCAGAAGAAGCAAAACCCTTCGTAGATGAGCTGTATAAAGCAAAACATAGAGAATTTGGCACTGGATTTTTCTATCGCCGAGAAGATGCTGATAAAACCACTATGGGTGAATCTGACAGTGAATATGATATGGTAGCAACCATTGGAAAACTAATGGCAAATCCAGAAGAAGTCTTTGCAAAATCTACAGAAGTAGCAAATACATTCCAAAAAGAATTAGAGACCATGCATCCAGATGCCAGAAAAGCAAAAGAAAGAGACTTAGCTGATCATCCAGAAAAAGTACCTCATCCACTGGTAAAAAAAGAAGGTTATAGACTTTTTGAGTATGTGCCTTTGAATAAAGTTGATGCAGGAACAGAACTAGAGTACGTTGGACCTGAAAACATAGGAATAAAAGATACTGAAAGTTATTTTGTAGATACAGAAAACTGTTTACTACAAGACTGGGTAAGTCATGGGGGAAGCTATTATTTGTACACAAATAAGCCTATCGAAGAAAATTGGATTGTACGAGTAAAAGACCCTGAATATGTAGAAGGCCAAATTCGACGAACTGGAAGATAACCAGTATAAATCACTTTTTTTACACGTTATCATGTACTTTACCCCTACCCATGTTATAATAAACATACAGGGGGGTACAAATGCTTTTACTAATAATTGCTGTTATATTAATTTGTTCTGCAATGTCTGACTACGCTGCGGCTGCTGATTGGGAAAGATCAGAAGAAGAGGCTGACAGAAGACATGAAGAAAGACTTAGAGAAATCAGAAATACAACCCAAACAAAGAATTCTCAGACAAAGATCCCCCCAAAAAAAACTTCAAAAGTGCAAAGAAGAAGAGTCATAAAAGATGCAGACGGTCATATTCTCTATGAGGAAATTATAGTTGATACAATTGTTGATGAATCAATTTGTAGAGAGAGACTAACATTTATCTTCCATTGGGATTTTTTATTACTGGCTCTTCCCAAATTACAGAAATATATCTTTCGTTGATGTTTGGAATACGACAAAAGTTTCTACAATCTGCTCTGTGTACAGTTATTCCTCGACCACGGGAAACATAGCCCACAATATCATCTCCATACTTCGGATTACAACAACGGGCTACCGTTATCATAAAATTCGTCGTGTCTCCAATTCGGATTTTTACGGGAGCATCTTCGTTAATACTACTAGATGAAGAATTTAATCCGGTACCACTTTTATGACTTCGAGGCTGTCCACTTGCCGGTTCTGTTTCAACCTTTCCCGTTTCTTTAGGTGCAACCTTTTCTGTTTCAAAAGAAGGATCATTTGATAAAAGCCAAGAACGTATTTTACTTCGAGCTCGTGCAGTTTTTACCAAAGACAACTGGTTTACCCGAGGATGGGCTTGAGGATTGGTAAGAATTTCAATAATTTGAGTATTTTTTAAAGGAGAAGATAAGGGAATAATATGTCCGTCAGCTTTGGCTCCTACAATCGTTTCTCCAATATGAGAGTGAATTGAATAGGCAAAATCGATAGCAGTTGCCCCTTGTGGTAATTCTCGAACATCTCCATTAGGAGTAAAAACGAAAATTGAATCCCCTAGCAATTCCCCTTTTATCTCGTTAAAAAACTCATCATCATTAAGATGATCTTTACGTAATTCTTTTAACTGATTAATAATAGACAGATTTTCTACAGAAACAGAATCGTTATTTGTCCCTTTTTTGTACAACCAGTGACTTGCAACACCGTGTTCTGCCACTGCATGCATTTCTGTAGTTCTAATTTGAATTTCTAAGGGTTTTCCTTCACATAAAACAGTGGTATGTAAACTCTGGTAACCGTTTGCTTTTGGCATTGCAATGTAATCTTTAAAGCGCCCATCTAGGGGTTTCCACAAATTATGAACTTGTCCAATCATAATGTAACATTCAGCTGTAGTGTTACAAATTACTCGCAATGCAAGTAAGTCAAATAATTCATCTGCACTTTTATTACGCTTTCGCATTTTTTGATAAATAGAGTAAAAATGTTTTGCACGACTACTAACGGTTACTTCTATCCCCGCCCTGTTTGCAGATTTATAAATTTCTTTTTGAGCTTTTTCCAAGTATTCTGAACGTTCTTCTTTTTTAAGGGCAACTAAACTTTTTAATTGCTGGAACACATCTGGATTGGTAAATTTTAAACTTAAATCTTCTAATTCTACTTTTACAGAAGACATACCTAATCGATTAGCTAAGGGAGCCCAAATATCAATAACTTCCTGAGCTATATTTTTTTGTCCTTCTGGATCCACAAATTTGATATTCCTCATTCTATCAAGTCTATCTGTCAACTTTACCAATATAACTCGAATATCATCCACCATGGCAAAAAGCATTTTTCTAACAGAATCAGCTTGTTGTAATGTTTTATTTTGAATTTTCAGATTTGTAATACGAGTAGATGCTTTTACAATATTTATTACTGATTTACCGAATTTTTCTTCAATTTCTTCAGGTTTTACATTTTCAATAGAAAGCACATTATGCAAAAATCCAGCAATAATAGTATCTGCATCTAACTGACTTGAAGCTAAAATAGCCGCAACCCGCATTGGATGCAAAATATAGGGTCTACCACAATCTCGAGTTAAATTACCTGCTATTGAAACTAAATAATTCCATGCTTTAGTGATTTTTGCCACATCAGCCGCATTGTATTGAGGATTTTCTCTAAAAAAGATTCGAAGTAATTCCTCTGGATCTACAATAGTAGTATTAAACTCCAGTTTTTCAATCATGGTTTTATTGCCCGGGTTACCCGAGGTTGCCCTCCTAAGTCAGTATAAGTAACTATATCAACAAACCCTTGCTTTGTCATGAGTTTTGCCGTTTCTAAGGCATTGTATTCACC
>CALNCH010000185.1 GCA_937875245.1 uncultured Spirochaetaceae bacterium | reverse complement strand
GAGAGCGTTTGGTTTACACCCAAAATGTCGGCGGTTCGATCCCGTCATCGCCCAAAAAACACTGCTGTTTGCAGTGTTTTTTTTTGCCCATGTAAGAAAGTAATCGTAAAGGGAAACGGAAAATAGGCTGGGTTTAGGGCTGGTATGCTGACCTTGAGTAAAGCAGAACAAGACTTATGGAATGAAAAAAAATCCGATTAGAGTACCGCCGCAAGGGTATACTTCCCTATTGAACTCCTCCAATCAGATATGAGTCATACATTTTATTCCATAGGATTTATTAAATCAGATGGAAATAAATAAAAATCCTGTATTTTTACAGAATAAGAAGAATTTAGTTCTGTTCTAGGTTCTTTTTCGCTAACTACTGGAACGTCAAAAGCGTAGGATATTGAATCATATCCATGCAGTTTTACATCAATGCTAAAGGTAAAAATAACATTTTCTCCCTCTGATTTTGCGGGTCGAGGTTTTACCCAAAAGCTGAAAGATCCTTTTGTCCTTTTTTCAGTTTTTTGTGGGTTTGCCCATGTGTAATCAATCATCTCGCATTTTTTATCGTTTTGTGAAAGAGTGATAATAACGTCCTTAAGAGGCTCAAAAGTAGTTCCATCGTAACAAGAGCCAATAAAGGTTGGAAAGTTGAAGGAAGGGCCTTTTTCGACCCCTGAAGGGCTTTTATGGGCAAGGTCGTGGTATGGTCTTTTTACACTGGCTACAATTTTCATTGCTTCAATTACTAAAGTGTCAATATCAGCATTTAATTGGATATCACATTCTGTAGTGGAATAGGTTAGTCCTCTTCCTGATACAATGTATCGAGGAGGTAACCGATTCAATACATAAGTTGTGGTATCTAGTTTGCATTGTTCACAATCACAAGTAAGCCATGTTGCATTCATTTCTTTTACTTGTGTATACATTGAATTTACTTTTTCTTTTACTTTTTCTTCCTGAATATTGTGAACTTGCATAAAACCTCCAAAATACCAAAACAATGAACCTATAAAGCTAGTATAATACAAGAAAAGATTATTGACCACCTTTTCTAGTGTAAGAAGCTAAGCCACCTTCAAGTAAAATATCTCTGGAACGTAAATCTAAATCGTTGTTTGCCTCTATCGTAATAGTGCTTCCATCTTTTTTTGTTATAGTAATCACAAAGGGTTTCCCATTTTTTAATGAATCCATTACAGAAGATATTGAAATAGTATCTTCAATGTCAATTTTGTCATAGTCATTAGTATGGGCAAATGTCATTGGAATGACACCATAGTTTACTAAGTTTGCTTTGTGAATTCGTGCAAAAGACTTAACAATAACAGCTCTTACCCCTAAGTACATCGGTGCTAGTGCAGCGTGTTCTCGAGAAGAACCTTGTCCATAATTATCACCACCAATTACAAAACAACCTGTTTTGCCTTCTTCTTTTAACTTATTTGCTTTTCCATAAAATTCTGTATCAATTCTTTCAAAAGTAAATTTAGAAATTTCTGGGATATTTGCTCTGAA
>CALNCH010000184.1 GCA_937875245.1 uncultured Spirochaetaceae bacterium | reverse complement strand
ACACAGGAATTCGATTACAAGAAACCCCATCTGGTCTTATCAATTCCATCGGACTCGAAAACCCTGGTATCCCTCATTTTATCGAAAATGAACTGCCTTCAATGCTTTCTTTATCTCCAGTTACTATTGCAAATTTATCAGGTTCATCCTATGAAAGCTATCTTGAGGGTGCCTCTCTTTTGGATAAGACATCTGTTCCTATGATAGAGTTAAATATTTCTTGTCCCAATGTAAAAGCTGGTGGTATGGGCTTTGGCCTTGATCCTAAAATAGCAGGAGATATTACTTCTCAGGTGAGAAAAGTTACTTCAAAGCCTCTTATGGTTAAACTCTCTCCAAATGCCCCTGATTTACTTGGAGTTGCCCAGGCTGTGCGAGAAGCAGGTGCTTATGCTATTAGCTTGGTAAATACTTTTCAGGCAATGGCAATCAATGTGGAAAAAGGGTGCTTTGTTTTTGACAATGTAAAAGCAGGGCTTGCGGGGCCTGCCATAAAACCTCTTGCTTTACGAATGGTTTTTGATGTTTGTAAAGATATGGCAAAACTACCTGAAAAAGAGCGGATTCCAGTAGTGGGTCTTGGTGGTATTCACACTTGGCAAGATGCAGTTGAGTTTATTATGGCTGGAGCAAATGCAATTCAAGTGGGAACTGCAACTTTTGCAGATCCCTTAGCTATGGTTACTATAATTGAGGGTCTAGAATCTTTTATGGACAGAAAAGGGTATAAAAAAATTGAAGATTTTAGGGGATGTGTTCTCTAAAGAGTTAGTCAAATCCTTTTATGGAGTTTCGTCCTTGTTTAACAAGGGCGTGAAGTTTCTTTGATTGCAATCGTTTTTCTTTACTTGCCTTAGTGGGTTTTGTCTTTTTTCGTTTTCTTTGTATAAGAGCCGCTCCTGTAATACTAGTTAGCAAACGTTGTATTGCAATTGCCCGGTTCCGTTCTTGAGTTCGTTCCTCTTGAACGGTTACAAAAAGCTCTCCTTCTTTATTCCTATTGTTTTTTAGCTTGTCTGTAATTTGGTCCCTTTCTTCTGGAGAAAGCCCTTCTAATTTTTCTAAGCTAATAAAAGCTTGTACTCGAGTATTTAGTTTATTAACATTTTGTCCGCCATTTCCTCCTGAGCGGGAAAATACTAAGCGAACATTTTCATCTATAGATTTTTGTAATTCAATTCTATTCATCAAAATAACTATACACTATATCTTGTGCTTTTGCACCACCGGTTTCTTTCTTGGGAACTAAGACCACAAAATCAATTCACTATTTTCTTATATATTCAAAAAATAGAAAATTCTCATTTTAATATGACAATTGCACAATTAATGAAAAAGTGTTACTCTACCCTATATGATAACATTAGTAGCGTTGTGCGCTCTGGGTGCAGAAAAGATTCTGGCCAATGAAATTAAGATGTTAGGATACAAACCAGTGGGAAATGCTCCTGGTCGTGTAACCTATACTTGTGATGAAGACGGAATGTTCCGTTCAAATTTGTGTCTCCGTACAGCAGATAGAGTATATTTGCAATTAGCTTGTTTTGATGCTGATAATTTTGATGTTTTTTTTGATGGGGTTTTTACCGTTAACTGGCAAGATTATTTTAAAAAAGATACCAGAGTTGTAGTTGATAAAATTCGAACTTACAAAAGTAAATTAAAATAATCTTGCCGGTTAACGGTAAAAACC
>CALNCH010000183.1 GCA_937875245.1 uncultured Spirochaetaceae bacterium | reverse complement strand
TTTGCTTCGATATCTTCAACCGCAATAAACTGAGTCTTTTTCTCTTCATCAGAAGGTGACCAGTTACGACGGCAAAAAGCAATTACAGCACCAGCAATTGTAATTGAAAAAACTCCAGAAATCATACCAACGATTAATGCAAGCGCGAACTCTTTCATTGAACCGGTTGTAAAGAAATACAATGAGCATACAGCTAACAAAGTAGTTACTGTAGTGATAATTGTTCTTCGTAAGGTTTCGGATTGAGAAATATCCAAAATATCTTTGAAGTTTTTGGTTTTAACAATCTTCACGTTTTCACGAATTCGGTCTAAAACTACAACAGTATCGTTGATTGAATAACCAATAATAGTCAAAATTGCAGCGATCATTGTTGAGTTGAATTCCAAACCTGTCCATGTGATAAAAGCAAGCATAATTAACGCATCATGTAGAATTGCTAAAACAGCACCCAAAGCAAAATCCCAATGGAATCTTATTGTAGCATAAAGCCAAATCAAGAGCAAAGTAAGAACAACTAAAATAATAGAGTTAGTTGCTAATGATGTTGAAAACTGTGCCCCAATAAAATCTGTTTTTACTACAGCTACATTATCTTCACCAAAGGCACTTGTTAATGCAGTGGAAACAAGACTCTGTAACTTTTTGCTGATTTCTGTACTAGAACCGTCGTCGCCTACACGAATCTGGTAAGAACGTTCAGCTTCAGATCCAATAGCTTTTACACTAGCATCTTCAATTCCTGCAACCGCATTTCTCACAGTTTCTATATCAACAGATGAGCCTGAATTATAATGAACACGATAAGGTGATAAGCCTAATACAGTTGATACTTCAGAGTTTGCAAACATTCCAATTGTAGACACCGTTGTATCAACTTTTGGAGTTGCAGTTACCCCTTCTACTTCGTTTAGAGCAGTTGCTAAAGCACCTACGGTACCATATTTTACGTATGGAAAACTAACTGTTTGGTTATCTGCTCCAATACCACTGACAATTAATTTCATATCAGTGTTAGTCAGCTCAATAGTAACTCGAGCAGTACCTTTATAGTTTAATTCTAAAGCAGTAGGTGCAATACGAACTTCTTCAATTAATCCTGGTTTAAAATCAATACCCATGTTTAGGCCTTTTGTAAAAAGACCTACAACACCTAGTACAATAAGAGTTAAACTTAGTATTACACAGGGTACAAATGCTTTACTAAAGTGAATTATTTTTTTCATTTTTTCAATCTCCAGCAAATACTGATTTTTTCATGTTTCAAAGTTTGGGTTCCAAAATCGAACATTAATCTAGAAACAAACAAAGCAGTGAATACAGAGGAGAATACACCAATTGCAAGGCTTACAGCGAATCCTTGAATAGCACCAGTTCCTAACTGAGAAAGGAAAAGAGCAGCAATGAAGGTAGTAATGTTAGAGTCCATAACTGCCCAAAAAGCTCTGTCAAATCCAGCTGCAATTGCAACTGCACGACCCTTACCAGCTCTTAATTCATCTTTGATACGTTCAAAAACAATTACGTTAGCATCTACAGCCATACCAATTGTTAAAATCATACCGGCAACACTTGGCAACGTTAAGGTCAATCCAAATGCAGACAAAATACTAAACATCATAAAAAGGTTCATAACCTGGGCTACAACAGCATTTAAACCAGCACCTTTATACCATGCTAACATGAAAATTAGAACTAATAATAATCCAAATACAATTGCTTTAAGACCTTGATTAATAGCATCTTCTCCAAGAGAAGCACCAATAACCTGCTGACTTTCAATTGAAAGAGGAACACTTAACCAAGCAGTCTGTAAAACCTTTTTCAAGTTTTGAGCTTCATCCAAGCCGAACCCTGAAATAGCAACCTGACCACCAGGTATTGCTTCTCTAATTGTTGCATAAGATTTTACTTTATTATCAGAAACAATAGCTAAAGCTTGACCAACATTTGCAGCAGTAAAATCACCAAATATTTGTGCACCCTCAGAATCTAATTGTAAATTAACCTGTGGTTTACTAGAAATATTATCTGAACCTACTTCTGCACTTTTAACGTGTTTACCGTCAAGTATTATTTCTTTCTTAAGAACAAGGTATCCAACTCTTTCATCGAGTCCATATTCATCTTTGGAATAAAGACCTAAAACTTCTGTATCTGATGGAATAATGGATGGATCTAATAACTCACCAGCTGAAGTAAAGGTACTTGTTTGATTTGCTGAATAATATGTATTAAAAGCAGTAGTTGCTGCACTATCTACTAAACGGAAATTTAAGATACCTTTTCCCATGATAATCGAGTTAATTTGATCTGCTTCAGCGGCGCCAGGCATTTCAATATAAATACGATTTTCACCCTGTTGACGAATAACAGGTTCAGTTAAACCAAAACGGTCAATACGGCTACGAAGAGTTTCAATAGCTTGTGCCATTGCCTCTCCTTTAAAAGTACTTACATTATCAGCAGAAACCGAGTCACCTTGAGAAGCCAGAGCAGCATCAAGATCAGCTCGAACGATGATACTCATACCACCAGATAAATCCAAACCTAGTTTAACAGAACTGTTATATTTACTTTTCGCAGCTAATATCTCATTACGATATTGGTTTTCAACTAAAGTAACCAATTCTGCTTCGCTAGAAAAAGCTAGTAAAGCTTCTCGAATAGTCATAGGAGAAGAAACTTTCTTACCCATAGATTTGTAGTTTTTCTTAGCTTCTTTTTCAATGTAAGCAAATTCTTTTGGTAATACCGCTGTACTGTCAGCTTTTTGAGTAGCTTTTAATTCTTTTACATCAGAAACAGCCATTGCATTTGAATAATCTTTAATTTTTTCAAGTGATCCTAATGCTAATGCCTGTACCTCTTTTGGCGTATTTGCATACCAGCCAATAGTAGGCCACAGGAACATTAAACAAAGAGCTAGGACAACAAGAATAAGAAGAAATCTACTTCTTTTACTCATTTTTAAACTCCGATTTTTATTTTGTTTCTTCTTTTTCTGAGGAAGATTCTGTATTTTCTGTTGTTTTTTCTTCTACAGCAGGTTTTGTTTTTAATTTTTTATCAGCTTTTTCTTCTTTTACTGGTTTATCAGTAACTACTGAAGCAACAGCAGAACGACTAAATTCTATTTTTGTATCATCATCAACTTTCACAATAACTGTTTGTTCTTTTGTAGAACTTACAACACCATGAATACCACCAATAGTAACAACTTTGTCACCCTTTTTAAGAGCTGAAATCATTCTTTCAGTATCTTTCTGTTTCTTGTTCTGAGGTCGAATAATGAAGAAATAGAAAATTACGAAAATTAAAACAAAAGGCAAAAATGTCATTAACAAAGAGCCTTCAGGAGCTGCAGCTGTCTGCAACAATGCATTGATATACATACCAATTTCCATCCTTATAAATTTAAAAAAATACTTGTCCCGACAGGGTATCACGTTAATTATTATGTAGTCAAGTAAGAAATACCCTGCGGTTTTTTGCGGAAATTAGTTACTGAAGTTTATTAATTTTCTTCAAACATTTCTTTTGTTGCCCCACAAACAGGACAAGTCCAAGAATCTGGGATGTCTTCAAAAGGAGTCCCTGGTGCAATTCCACCATCTGGATCTCCCACTTCTGGATTGTAGACATACGCACAAACTGTACACACATATTCTTTCATAAATTCCTCCTCCATTGAGTATAAGGGAAAAAAAATTAGCGTGCAAGTAATTTCTCTAATTCTACATTCTTTTGAAGTAGGAGAGAATCTTGAGGAGTAATTGCAAGTACTTGTTTTAAATAATACTGTGCTTTTCTATAATCCCCTCTTGTAAAGTAAAATTGATATAAATCATAGAGGGCATTTTCGTTTCTTGGATTAGCAGTTAAACTCTGACGTAAGTCAGATAAAATTGCTTCATCAGTATTTTGTAATGTACTTCTTTCATAATACAAGATGGTTTTTAATTTTCCCGAGGCATTTTGTAATAAGCTATTTATTAGTGTCAAACAATCGCTTTTTTTTCCTTCTGCTTTTAAAAGTCTTAAATGCCACTGTATTACTTCTTCATTTGTGTTGTGAGTTTTATAAATTGGATCTAAATATTGCTTAGCTTCTGGAATTTTGGCTAAAGAAAGACAAATCTCAACATGAGTTAACAGTTGTTCAATAGATAAATCATTCTCGTTATTTTTTATTAAAATTACACTTGAATCATAAGCGTTTTTCCACTCACGGTTTCGTACTGCTTCACGTATTGTAATCGCTAAAACGGAGGTATTCTGTTTTTCTGTTGCAGAGAGGCCTGACAATAGTTGTAAAGAATTTTGTCCATTAATTGTTTAATTAGCAGTTGAAGCAATTTCTGCGGCCATTAAAAGTACATCGTAATCAGAAGGATATTCTTTTAAAGCTTCTTGAATAGTTGCAATAGCGGCAGTGGTATTTTTATTCCAATCTAATTGGAGCTGAGTTCGCAATAATAAATATTCTTTATCAGAAGAATTCATACGAGAATAGGCATCTAACAAAGATGATACTTTCAAATATTCTCCCATTTGAAAAAGAATCTTTGCTCGAAATAACAAGTAGTAAGAACTTTCAGGTTCTTTTTGCAAAATCTGAGCCACATAAGATTCTGCAAGTACTCAATATTTTGTGAATCTACAGCTAGAAGAGCCAATCCGAGTTCAAAAGCTTCTTCCCCTTGTTTATTCTTCCATAAAACTTGGGCATATGTTTTTTTCAAAGAGATGTTTCCACTATCCCTTGTATAGGCTTTTTTAAGTACTTCCACAGCTTTCGCATATTCTTCTTTACGAGACAACAGTATTCCATACAAATACTGAGCAATCACTGAATCAGGGACCAAGAGGAGAGCTTTTTGGAGTGAAACTTCGGCATCTTCATAAAAGGAATGATTTGAAGGAGCTGAAAGTAAGACAAGAGAAGGAAGCATAAGGGAAATAAAATCATCAGAGTTTCTGTTCTCTGAATATACCCCAGAAGCAATATCCTTTAGGGTGGATATATATAAATTATCCGGTAAATTACTGGGTATTTCTATGGATATTCGATCCGCTGTCCAAGCATACGTAAAAAAAGCATTCGTGACTGCTAAAACAACTTTTTCTTGAGCCGAATAGTTATTTTGATTTTTTCGAATTTCAGAAACCATACTTCGTAAAGAAGAAGGAGAACCTAAATAAAATTGCTGAGTTATTGAACTATCTGTAAAATAAAAAAAATCTCTAGAAACATCATTATTTAGATGTACCCCAGAAGAACTAACAGGTGTTAAAACTCCAGTAATCTGTTTTTCATCAGAAGTTACTTCTGGATTAGAAACGCAAGAGGAAATGAGAAGCAATAGTGTAATAATAGAGCCAATAAAAAAAAGACTTTTTATTGAATACCAAGGACTCATTAAGAGATATCCTCATCCTCATCATCGTCTTCTTCATCTAATGAAAAAGGATTTTTTTGGTATTGATTTAGAAAAAATAAAATTACTAAACCTATACCGAAAATAATTAAAACAAAGGGCCACCAACGAGCTGCAAAAGTACTAAAAGGGATTTTGATTATATCCATGGAAAAAAGTAAAAAAAGTAGTCCTAAACAGACTAAACACATTGCAGGAACCACATAAGAAGGAGTTATTTTTTTAGAGCGGAGATAGCAGGAAGGAAAAAGAAAAACACCAGACATAATAACCAAAACAGGCCATAACTGTTCTATATTAGATTTTATTAATTTTGCGTCAATAAAAAGAAATAAAATACCGGCACAACAAAAAAACATTCCTGAAAAGGTAAATAAAGGATATCGAGTAGAAACTAGGCTAATATATATTGTTATTGCCCCCAGAATAAAAAGAAGGGTTGGACGCAAAAAAAAGTTTCTAAAAGATAATTCCGAGGACAACAAACCTAACAACAGAATGCCTGTTAAAATACTGAAAATACCCACTGCCAGAATAATGTTACGCTTATAGTTCATAATCTACAGAATACACTATCCCCTAAGTCTTGCCAATAAGTAAGCGCTCTGATAAAATAAAAAATATGGCTAAACCAGTTCAAAATATTTGCAGAATGCTCATTATATTTGCCTTTCTTTTCTGTTCTTGTGACCATAAAGCCCAACCTCAGTTTTCAGAAGAATTTGTTACAACTCAATTAGAACTATATACTCTTTTATCAGATAAAAATTTGTCACCAGAGAGTAAATTCTCTGTTATAAATCAAATTTCCACAAACCTGTTATCTTTGGAAAAAAATAGTGACTTAATTCTTTTTTTAACGGATTATGTTAAAAGGAATCCAGAGGATAAGTTCAATGCATATTGGTTATTAATGACAGCCTATGCGTACCAGCAAAGTGGGGCTGATCCTATTGCTGAGTTATATTTTGAGCGTATTATTCGTAATTATGACGACTTAATTGTTCAAGATAAGTCAATTCATAAAATTTGTTTACAAAACTTAGTTCAAATTAGTACTTCTGCTGAAAATCGTGTTGATTATTTTAATCGCCTTATTAACGGATTTTCTAACGAAGTTAATAAAACAGAATTATACTTTCGCCTAGCTCAAGAATACGAAACATTGGGTAACTGGAATCAAGTATTAACAGCTTACTCTCTTTTTCTATCTCAACCAGATGCAGCAACTAGTCAAATAGCGGGAATTCCAGATGCATATAATCAAGCACGTAAGCTTATTGATTTCAATAACTCTCCAAAAGATTGGACTTTTGAAAGTTTAGAAGCCTTAGAAACTGCTATAAAATCTGCAATAAGCCGGTATAATTATACCGCTTTAGACAGATATAAATCTAAAGTAAACTTTTTTGCTATGTCTTGGAAACAAGAAGATACTGATGCTAATAGCCAGCAAAGTTTTTCAATGCGAGATTATGGTACAGGAAACAGAATTCGATTTAATACTCAACTAGACGAATCTTCTAATCCTAACGAAGCATACTTGAGAACTTGGGGATGGAGCCAATATGTTAATGTTTGGTATCTTTATTTTCGTAAGGTAAACTTTCCAGTAGATCCTGAAATTCACGGTAGATGGGAATGGGCAGGTATTTATTTTGGCGAAAAACTATGAGTTTTAAGTCGCTTTTTTTTCCAATTGTCTTTTTATTACTAGCAACAAAAGCCCTATACTGTACTGGTTCAGATATTTTTTTGTTTATCCCGGAACCAGTACAAAGTGAAGAAAAACAAGGCCTTAACTTAGATACTTTAGAACCTTCCATTCCTTATATTGACTTAGGAATTCCCCACCCCTCAGAACACGATTTAGTAGAAAAATACAGAAACGAATATCTTAGTCCTTTTGGAAGAAAATGGTTAACTCAAGTAATGACGGCAGCAGAACCTTACAGACCCTACATTCGACAAAAATTAGCAGAATATGGCTTACCACAGTGTTTAGAGTTTTTACCTGTTATCGAATCAGGATATAAAATTACTGCAGTTTCAAAAAGTGGAGCAAAAGGAATGTGGCAATTTGCAGAAAACAGTATAAAAGGACTGCTAATAAAAAACGAATGGATAGATCAACGCATAGATCCTTGGCTCAGTACCGAGGCTGCCATGAAAAAACTACAAGATAACTATAATCACTTTAAAGATTGGTCCTTAGCCTTAGGGGCTTATAACATGGGCTTAGGTGGAATGCAGAGAACACTAAATGCAAATAAAACCACTGATTTTTGGAATTTGGTTGACTTAAATGCACTCAAATCCGAAACAAAAAATTATGTTCCAAAGTTTTATGCTATTGCCGATTTACTTACAAATTATGAATATTATGAATTAGATATACCTTCATATAACGAGAATTCTAGTATGAAATTTGAAGAAATTACCCTTACAAAACAAATCAATCTAGATACCCTAGCCCATGATACAGGAATTCCTTATACAACATTTCGATCTCTTAATCCTAGTCTCCTCACCCTCTTTACCCCACCAAATATGGTTTACACCTTACGAATACCGGTAAATACTTATGAAACCGTTAGCAAAGCAATAACAAATCAAGACAGTGTTTATAATTTAGAATCTTATATTGTAAAAAAAGGTGATACTCTTTGGGGTATTTCCAGAAGATATGGTGTTACAGTAGCCGATTTATGTAAGGCAAATAATAGAACAGAAAAAGAAATTTTAAGTATAGGAACGGTATTGTATGTGCCGATACTTAAATGAGGTTTTATGAAAAGAATTGCCATACTAATTACATCACTCTTTTTTATACTTTCCACTGTTCCTGCCCAAATTACCAGTGCAGTCTCAGAAATCGATTGGACAAAACCACAATTTTCATCCTCAATTGAATTAGATTTACTGAAAGCAGGATTTGCAATGCCTTCTGCCCGCACCGCTGCTGTGAATAGAATAAACCAACAATTACCAGTATTAATTAAAGACCCACTTTTATCTATTGCAGTAGATTCTTCTACTCGCATTGGTGATTTTGTATTGCAAAATCAAATTACATTGGAATTACTGACCCAGATAATAAATGAAGGTGAAAAAACACCTAGTGTATATGTTAGTCAAAAAGATGCTATTCAAATGAAGCATCGATTAGATTTAACAAAAATATCTTCAAACATGATTACACACACTTCCCCTTACAGTCCCAGACAGCCCATTGCGCAGGTATCTTCAAGAGTTTATACCGGCATCATAATTGATGCTCGTGGCTCACTCCCCGTACATGGAGAATTTGTAGAAGAACAAGGTATTCCCTGTTTATTTCCTCGTATTTGGGATACAGATATGAATTTATTATATGAAAAAAACATTGTTAATCCTGAAATAGCAAAAGCACAAGGGATTGTAAGTTATCAATGGACTGATGATGAATCCTCTTATCGAAACAGGATTGGAAATAGCCCTCTACGAATAAGTGCCCGAGAAATCTTTGGTATAAATAGAACTGATATCATAATTTCTACAACAGACGCATTAAGAATTTTATCCTTGAAAGAAAACATTGATCTTCTAACCCAAGGAAAAGTAGTAATTTTATTAAATAAAGATAATTTAATTCACAAAGTTGAAGTTAATGAGAAAAAATCTTCTTACTATGTTGCATATAGAGAATTCAAAGAATTTTATCAAGTTAATGAAATATCAGATGTTATTCTTACTCAACCAGATGATAATATGATTATCTCAATACGAAATTTACAGTTTATCGCCGATTCAGACCAGCTTTTACCAGAAGAGAAGGATCGATTAAACCTTATTGCAGACTCCCTAAAGAATATCGTAAAAGATAATGAATTTACCATTTTAGTTGAAGGTCATACCGCAAGTGTTGGTAAACCCCAAGGGGAAAAAGATTTATCTATTGCACGAGCAAGGACTATAATTGCTGAATTGGTTCAAAGAGGTTTGTCTGAAAGCTTATTCACTTACAATGGATATGGTGGAACAATGCCAGCAGCAGATAATAGCACTTCAGAAGGAAGAGCTGAAAACCGACGGGTTGAAATTACTCTGGTGCCCAAATCTACTTACATTGAAAGGAAATAAGACAAAAAAAAAAGCTTCCACCAAAGTTGGAAGCTTTTTTTGTCTTATTTAAGACCTTCTGCTGATAATAATTCTTTTACTTTATTTACAGCATTCATTTGATCTGCTGCTAAAGTATCTGACTTTGCAACATCATCGATTACATTAATAACCTGCTGATCTAATAAGTCTTTTTCGATAGTGTACAATACATAAATTCGATATTCATCTACATATTTACTTTTTACTTTTTCATCGTAAATACGTACATGTACCCACCAATCATTCATTTTTCTAGCACCAGAATAGGTAATTTCAGAAGTTGATTTTACTACGTTTTCAAAATAGCGTCCAAAAGTGCCTTCTGGAGAACCACTTGCAGCCCCAGTAAATAAGGCTTCAACTCTCTGTGATACATTTTTTGCAATAGTTTGTGGCATATCAAAACCATTAACCCATGCTTGTCCTGCATCTAAATTTGTTGCCGTTGTTTCGGCAACAAAACAATACTTTTCTTGATAATCTGTAAGTTTTTCTAAACCTGTGATTCCCGTTTGAACATAGGTTTCGACCCATATAGGTAATTCATTTATACCAAGGGCAGTGCCTTTATGTTCCAATACAAGAGTTTTAACTACTCCGTCTAATTCTCTGGCTTCTGGTTCTTTTTCTTTTGAAGCACATGAAGTAAAAGTAAGCAGTACACAAGCTACTCCTACTATAGATAATAATTTTGTACGATTCATTGTTTTCCTCCAAATATGTACACTATACACTATAACACACCATTGTGTAAAAACAGTTACACATTTTTCCTATTTTTGCCAAAATTCTTGGGCAAAAAGCAATACCCCTTCTACCATTGCAAGGTGTTCTTGGGGTGCAATTCTACTGTATAAGATTTCTACTGTATCACCCGGAAGTACAGGTACTTTTTTTTGAATTAAAATACGACCCGTATCGCAACCTTTATCAACAAAGTGAATAGTACACCCTGTTTCTTTTTCATTTGCCGCCAAAACCGCTTCGTGAACATGGTGCCCCCACATACCTTCTCCACCAAATTTTGGCAATAAAGCGGGATGCAGATTAATTATTTTATTTGAATATTGAGTTACTAAATCTCCACCAAGAACAGTTAGAAAACCAGCCAAAACAATTAAATCTACAGATTTTTCTTGGCAAACAGATAATATCTTATTAGATATAGCAAACCTCTTTTCATCCCGATTAGCTTTCTTGGCTTCTTCTGAACCTAATAGAGCGTAAGCACTAATTATTTCTGTTGAAATACCTGCCTTTTGTGCTCTTTCAAGAGCAAAGGCGTCTTTTCTGTCACTAAGGACTGATACAATTGTATATGGACTGCTTTCTGTTGCATTGGTATGTTGCTTTTCATAATCAATTAATGCTTGAAGATTTGTGCCACCCCCTGAAACAAGGACGGCTATTCGAAGTTGTTTTTGCTTTTTTTGTGATTCCATAAACCTTATGATACTGGCAATGAAAGCCAGTATCAAGTAGGTTTATATAGCTACCTTACTTACTTATTAGCGAAGATCTGTATTTTTAATACCATCCATGTCGTCGAAAACACGGTTTTCTCCAGCCATAGACCAAATAAAGGTGTAGTTACTTGTACCACAACCAGAATGAATTGACCAGCTAGGAGAAATAACAGCTTGTTCGTTTTGCATTACAACGTGACGGGTTTCTTGACCTTCACCCATGTAATGGAATACAACATTTTCATCCTTAATATCAAAATACAAATATACTTCCATTCTTCTTTCGTGAGTATGACAGGGCATTGTGTTCCAAACAGAACCAACATCAAGTGCAGTTACACCCATTGAAAGCTGACAAGTTTCCAACACAGCGGGGTGAATAAACTGATAAATAGTTCGTTTATTTGAAGTTTCATTTGAACCTAGGGGAACTTTGTTAGCATCTTCTCTAGTAATTAATTTTGCAGGAAGAACTTTATGAGCAGGTGCTGAGCAGATATAGAATTTAGCTGGAGTTTTAGCATCTTTACTTTCAAACTCAATGGCTTTTGTTCCCATAGGAAGATATAATGCATTAAGTCTTTCCATTTTATAAGGAACACCAGCTGCAAAAACAGTTCCTGCTCCTCCAATGTTAATAATTCCAACTTCACGTCTTTCACAGAAAAATTGCACACCAAAGTTTTTCCAACAATCAATATTTTTTTCAATATTTAATTTTGAAGAAACAGGCATAGCTCCTAATGTAACCATTCTATCTACATGAGAGTATACAGCAGTAACATCATTTGGAATAAAAACCTTATCAATTAAAAATTCATCACGAATTTCTTGTGTAGTGTAATGCTTAAAATCTTTTTGATTAGCAGAATAACGGATATCCATAAAAAAACCTCCAGAGTGTTATGATAAGTGTATCATACAATCTGAAGGATTCTTTGTCAAACAAAATGAAATGTTGTTTTATTTTTCAAAAATAACAGCTTCTTCCTGAGTATTAACTTCTCCAGAAGCAAGGGTAACAGTTCCTATTTTCCAAGCTTTCATATCTTTGCAATTTCCAGAATCGGAAGAAGCAAAATCATTAAAAGCTTTTA
>CALNCH010000182.1 GCA_937875245.1 uncultured Spirochaetaceae bacterium | reverse complement strand
GATAGATTGGAACTGCACGACTGTCTGTAGTTGGATCTGGATTTTCCTGTCCCACGTGTAATTGAAGTGTTTCAAATTTGTAATTAGCCATAATAACCTCACTGTCATGGTTGATTGTTTAATTCCTATCTGTTTGATAGGTTTTAATTATGGTTTTACTATATCAATTACCAAAAACAAAGTGAAATACAATGTTTTTATTGTCTGTTATAGAAATTGCTTATAACAGAATCGGAGGAATCTAGCTTGACAGTAATAACAACCCGGGACTATGCTTTAGGTAGGATAACTTGCCGAAATAATCTAATTACAGGAGGCAGTGTATGAAAGATGTGCAAAAGTTCTTAGAAATTCTTAAAATCGAACTAAAGGACGTTCAGGACGACAAAAAAGCCATGATTGATGCAATGGGTGAATGCCTTCAACGGGAACAGTGTACCGAATACGTTTGCAAAGAAAACTCAGCTTTATACCGGATGGAAATAGATTCCATAAATGATTTTCTTCGAGAAATCGACCATCGAGGGGCTCAATATACTTCCGTGCAGGATGCAGTAGATGATATTCAGAAATTTCTTCCGGGAAAAGTGGAAAAATGGAACTACCCAAAGTTTATGATTGAGCTTATTGAACGAAAAGTGCATATGATTCTCGGTTTTATGAATGATTTGGGATGAATGTTGAGATATTAATTCTATTGCTACAGTGTCATTTATTCTCTAATATTTAATGATAACTCTGAAGAACAAATCTATAACCTCTTTTTGTAAATCAAACATATCTACTTTGGTAGACAGAATACACATTATAGGAAGTTAACAATAGGCAAATATAGCCGAGAATTAATGATTTTGTTTACCCTTGTTACGTTTTCTAGTTCTAAGATTGTGTTCTTCCTCTTCTTTATTTTATAAACAAAACAAGGACATTAGTATGAGTAAATATGATACATTCCAAATTGTAAATTGAGCCATATATTTTCCTGTTTCTGAAGGATTCTCTTTAGAAAACAATTTATATGATATTACACTTGCCAAAGAGGCAATTATTGTTCCTAAGCCACCAATATTCACTGCTAATAGCAAATCTGATCCAAACTCTGTAAAACCTGATAATAAAATTGCTGCAGGAACATTACTTATTAATTGGCTGGAAAGAATACCGGTAAAATAAGTTAAATTTGGATAATTTACAAACTGAGAAATAAAATCTCGAATTTGGGGAACTTGGGATATTGTACCAATAAATATGAAAAAACCAATAAAGGTAATTAAAAGTGAATAATCAATTTTTTTAATTGTTTTAGGAGAAAAAATGAGTAATAAAAATAATGTACTAATAAATCCAATCTTGTAATTAACTATTCTAAAAACAGATAACAGAATTATTACTAAATCAATAAAAAACAAAATCAGTGGTAAATCAATTTTTACCAGTACTCTTTGATTATGGGTTTTTACTGGTTGCTTTTTTGTTACTAGTAATATTGAAATAAATAGTAAAATAAAAGATACAACACCCAGTAAAAGCGTTATTTTGAAAAACTCAATGGTAGAAAAATTATAATAAGAAAATAAATAGAGATTCTGTGGGTTTCCCATAGGAGTTACACTTGAACCTAAATTGGCTGCAATTGTTTGTAATATAATAACTTTTATGGGGTTTATATTTGCTTGTTTACAGATTATTAGTGCAATTGGAACGAATGTAAGTAATCCTACATCATTTGTGACAAGCATTGCAAAAAAGAAGACTATGTATACTAAACAAAAAACAAGCCCTCTTTCAGTTTTACAACGACGTAACAACCAGGCACCGCAATAATCTAGAACATTGTAGCTTCTGAAAATAGCAATAATTGCCATTAATGAAAACAATAATGATAATACTTTAAAATCAATTGAATGATATATAATCTTAAAACTTGGTCTAAAAAAGAGAATTGATATAGTTGCAAGGGAACAAGCAATTACCAGTACAATTTCGTTTTTAATAAATTGCACTATTGTTCTCATTTTGATTTAGTAATTTGCTCCCAATCTTTTTTTCCCTGCTCCAGATTAGTCCATAAGAATGCATTAATACCTAATTTACGGGCTGCATCTACGTTTACCTGTATATCATCAAAAAATACGGCTTCTTCAGGTTTTATTCCTAATCCATTAAGTGCAACTTTATAGATTTCCGGTTCAGGTTTTATCAATTTTACTCTACAAGAAAAACAGGCAAAGTCAGCATGAGTGAATAAAGGAATAGTTTGTTCGTATAAATCTAAAAATTCATAAGGCATATTAGAAAGTATTCCCAATTTAAAGCCTTCTTTTTGTAGTGATAAACCCCACTCCGTGACATCTTGACGAATATCTTTCCAGCTTTCTAAATCTAGCTTTGCAATTTTTTCCATCATAGTTTTGTTGGAGGCTAATTCATGATATCCGGCATTTGATAATAACTGTGCATACATTTGTGCACCACTAATTGTTCCTCTGTCGAATTCAAATCGATAGGTATCATATACCGTTCTAAAAATATTTGCAGAAACACCCGTCATTTGTTCCATTTCTACAGCACAATCCCCAGTATTTGCCTGAGAAATAACATTACCATAATCAAAAATAACAGCACGTATCATTTTGTATACATCCTTATATAAAGTCTATTTATAACACTTACAAAAGTGCTTCAAGTTTTTCTCTAATAAACTCACTCTTTTCTTTTAACCCAATCTTTCCGGTTTGTAATAACAAAATATTGGGTTTATGTGGATCCAATTTCACTCTTCCACCACTTTCTTTCATTAATCGTATTACTTTATCAACTGAGATATTTGATACCTTTGCAAATTCAATTTGTACCATACCCATACGTTCTCGTAAAGTAGAAATACATAATTTACGAGAAATAATACGTATTTCAGCTAAAGCAAGTAAACTGAACACTTCTTCAGGTATAGGTCCAAAACGATCTTCTAATTCTGTGTAAACTCTCTCAAGTTCTTCTCTGGAATTAACTGATGCAACTTTTTTATATAATTCCATTTTTGTTTGCAAGTTTTGTATGTAGGTATCTGGTATAAAACCGGTATATTCTAATTCCAGTAGTACTTCATTAGGTTCTTCGTAATTTTCGTTACTTAAACGTTGTACCGCTTCTTCTAGTAATCGAAGATACAAATCGAAACCAACAGCGTATACTTCTCCCGATTGATCTTTTCCTAATAAATTGCCTGCTCCACGAATTTCCATATCTTTCATGGCAATTTTAAAACCACTACCTAATTCAGTAAAATCAGAAATTACTTGTAGTCTTTTCATGGCAATTTCAGAAAGGGATTTTCCTTC
>CALNCH010000181.1 GCA_937875245.1 uncultured Spirochaetaceae bacterium | reverse complement strand
CTTTGTATAAATCTACCTCTTCTTGCAGGTGGAAATAAAGAAACTCTTGAACAAAATGTCTCGAACCTAGAAAGTTGGCAAGAAACTTTTGATATATCCAATAAAAAAGCTGGAAAATATAACATAATGGTAACGGCAACTGATGGTGGTGGAAATACTGCTGTAGTAGGTCCCTACAATATGTTTATAGATCCTCTTTCCGATTTACCTATTGCGGGAATTACTAATCCGTTACAAGATATGCGGGTTCCAGGAAATCTTAATATTGTGGGAACTTGTATAGATGATGATTCAGTGGGATCTGTAATGATTATCCTTGATGATGATGTTGAAAATCCTATAGAAGCTGATGGTACTGAGTTTTGGTCTTATTATTTAGATACTACAAAGTTATCTGAAGGCCGTCATAAAATTGAAGTCTATGGCGTTGATATAAATGGTGTTCAGGGAAATTCAGTTTTTGTGTACTGGCACTTAGACAGAAAACAACCAGTTACAGAAGTAAGTAATTATACTACAGGACATTTATTTGCTGGAAAAGTTCGTTTACAAGGTACTATTTCTGATGGAAACGGAATAAAGAGATTACATTATTCATTAGACGGTGGAGAAACCTTCACTGAACTTAAAATTAAGAATGATAAAAAAACGAATGTTTCTACCTTTGATGTTCCACTAAATGTAACTCTTTTAGAAGACGGTCCTAGTGTTTGTTGGTTTAAAGCTGAAGATTTACAAGGGACTGTGGGTGTTTATTCTTATCTTTTTTATGTAGATAATACAAAACCAACGGTGGAACTTGTCTATCCTACTTTGGAAGAAACAGAAAATGGTATTGTACCCATTGCAGTCTATGCAAAAGACGCTATTGATATTGCAAGTATTTCTTATCAATTTGAAAAAGAAGAGCCTCGTTTCTTTGAGATTGTTCCCGGTAATCCTTATTGGACTGCTGAATACGATACTCGTTCTTTAGGACCAAAAGCAAAATCTTTTACGGTAACTCTTTGTGCTACTGATACAGCAGGAAATATTACGGTGGTAAAAAAAAGTATCCATATAAATTCTGAACTTGATAAACCTGTTATTAATTTGCGCTCTCCAATAGAAAATCAACTAGTTACTGACTCCCTATTAATTAATGGAATTGCTACTGATGATGATGGAATTGCAGTCGTAAAATATCAACTGGATAATCAGGAATTTGTAGAAATTAAAACAGATAGCGTTTTTTCTGGACAAATTACCGCTTCTGAAGAAGAGTTCGGGTATGGTAAACATATTCTGAAAATTGTAGCGGTGGATGTTACCGGGGTTGAAAGCGATGTAATTTCAATACCTTTTCAATCACTAGGACCCTCTCCTTCTGTATCCAATCCTCGTTTAGAGCGAGGTAAAGAAAGTTCTGTTCCCTATTCATATGGAATGGAAGTACATCCTGAAGATGGGTATGTATTTAAAACGTCAGCACAGTCTTTGTCCGGATTAAAAGAGGCTCGTGTTACAGTTGGATCTAATGAATCCCTTGTTATTACTCCAAAAAATCCTCAAAAAGAAATTAATCTTTCTTTTCCTATAGATTATTCTTGCCCCTGGGGAATTGTTCCTATTGAAGTTAATGCAGTAGATATTTTTGATCGTCATGTTTCTACTTCATATGTTGTTACTGTTTTAAATTTAACAGAATATAAAGCTGAACCTGAGGTTGTCTTTTTTGATTCCTTCCCTAAAATTGATTTTAGAAAGGAATCGATAGTTTCAGGTTATTTTGTAGGTGGGAAAGCCTCTTCTGTTCGTTTGGAACCAGAAACTACTCATTCCTCTGTTTCATTATCAGGAAATTCCATAAAAATAGTGCCAGGTTCGGGAATTGGTACTTCTGAAGAAATTACCGTTATTGTAACTTCAGATAAAGGCTTTGAATATAAATCAGAACCTTTAGTTTTTGTTAATCCTTCTCCTGCTCCTATTTTATCCATGGAAAATGAAAAAGTGTTTTCAGGCTTTGAAAAGGTTGTTCTCTCAGGAGCTGTGTCTTCTGAAGTTCCTATCGCTCAATTAGGGTATCGTTTATTGACTAGTTCTGAAGACAGAGAAAAATCTTTGGAAAAAATTGAAGCCGATGATAAGGGTAATTTTGCTATAGAACTTGAAAGTACTCTTTTTTCTGAAGGAATAACTATAGTTGAAGTATTAGTAACTACCAAAGAAGGGGAGACTGATACAAAAGCTTTATTTGTAAGTAAAACTTCTCCAATGCCAGAGCCTTTGCCAGGTAAAAAACCAGTAACCCCAGCAAAGCCTGTTGTAAAATGGATTGAAGGTGAACAAGTTTATTACACAGCCTATTATCAAGGGGATTATTCTCAAACACAAGTTAAGGCTTTATTAAATAACAACGAAATTAATGGTACCTTTTTTCCAGAAGGAGGAGCCATTTCAAAAACTCTTTTTACTGCTGGTAACAATTCCATGACCGTAACCCTGCATTCTCAAGAAAAAGCCCTATCTTCTGGAAAATATACTTCATTTAAAAACATTCTTCCTTCTGTGAATTTTTCAGAGGTAAACAGTCAATCTTATCTTTCTGGAATGATCATTACCGGAAAAAAGGTAACAATCACTGGCTTTGTGGAATCTCCCTTTGTTTTGTCAAATATTTCCGGGGCGATTAATGGTAACAGTTGTAAGGTAACCTCAAAAAAACGTGCTGATAATTCAGGATACGATTTTACATTGGTTTCTGATGTCTTACCATCCGGAATATCTACTGTTGAAATTAAGGGAACTGTAAATAAAACTGATTCTTTTAATTTAAAAGGACAGGTATTGTTAGTTCGAGAAAAAGATGGTTCCTCAATTGATGATGAAGAAAAATTGTATTGGCCGGGAAACTTTTTTGAACAAAATGAAACAGGTGCTTATAAATTAAAGACAAATCAAGAATTTATAGGTTATGGAAATTTTGAATTACCTATAACAGTAAAATTAAATGCAATAAATAGTGCTGACTTAGAAAAAATACTGGTTAGTGTAGAAAATAAAAAAATTATGCTTTCTTTCTTAAAAGAAGGTTTTTATTCAGATATTGGAATTGTTATTACAGACAGGGATGGACTAAGGTATGAATCGACTATAGGTTCTTTTGCGGTAGATAATGAAGTACCTGAATTAGAAATAATAAAACCGGAAAACGGATTGTGGGTACAAAATGTGGTATCCTTGGAAGCTTCTGCTACCGACGAAAATCAAATTGAAAAGGTTGAATATTCTATTGATGAAGGGCAGTCTTGGCAAGCGTTATCCATAGGAAACACAGGTACTTATCAAACAGAAATATCTGTAAGCTCTGCTATAGATGGCCTAATTACTATTCGAGTAAAAGCTACAGATATGGCAGGTTTTACTACTGAAAAAGAAAAGGTTATTCACAAAGATACTGTAAGCCCTGTGACTCAGGTTATTTTACCTCGTCCTTCTGATGTAATTAACGGTGAAACAACGATTGCATTAAAAATTACAGATAATGGAAAGGTTACCAATTTAGTATCCCACGTAGGCGAGGCCGCAGACTTAGATTTAAGTTCTTTGGTTACCGAACGAATTGGATATAAAGAACGGCTACTGAACGATAAAATGAGTTATGAGGCAACTGATGCCGCTGGAAATAAAACAGTATTATCTGAATTCCCTTTTACCTTGGATGCTGATTCTGATTTACCTGTTGTAGAAATTCATGTACCTGAAAATAATGCTATTATTCAAACAGATTTTGAGCTTTCTGGTGTTATTTATGATGATGATGGTGAATGTAAAATCTGGTACAGTTTAGATGACGGAGAATTTATTCCAATGGAAGAATATGGTAATAGTTATGTTATCCATGTTCCATTGAGTTCTCTTACAGATAATGAACATTATATATCTGTATATGCAGAAGACATTCATGGTGTAGTGGGAGAACAAACTGCAATTCCTTTTAGAGTTTCTCTGGAAGAACCTAAGGGTGAAGTAATCCTGCCAGCGATAAGTTCTACGGTAAAAGGTGTAACCCTTCTTTCTGGTGTTGCTTCTGATGCAAATGGAATTAAAAAGGTTCAAATTTCAGTGGATAATGGTAATACATTCAATGATGCAATTGGTACTGATAATTGGACATATTCTTTTGATACACGACTTTTGCAGGATGGTACCCATGTTGTTTTCTTGAGAGTATATGATAACTATGGAATTCAAGGTTTATATTCAAGTCTTATTAATATTGATAATACAGCACCTGAAATTCAGCTAGAATTACCTTTAGATGGTTCTACAACCTCAGAAATACTCTTTTTCTCAGGTCAAACTACAGACAATATCACTTTGGACAATCTGTATATTGACATCAATGGCTTAGGAAATGTTGCCTCATCAGTACCAGATGAATTTAAACATCGAAAAATAGAAGTAAATGAAATTATTACCGAGTCTATAAATATTGGAAAATTACCAGATGGCTTTTACAATATTTTACTTACCGGAGAAGATGCAGCGGGAAATCAAAGACGAGTATCTCGAAATATTGAAAAAAACGCTGAATGGCAGCAGACTCTGGTAGACTTAATGTATCCAATGAATGGAGAACATTTGCAAGGATTCTTTAACATATATGGTACTGTTGTTTCAGAAGATCCGGTTACACAGTTATTTTTATATGTGGACGGACTTCAAATTGGAGAAACAGGAATATCTGAAGCAGGGTATTTCAAGTTTACACTTACACCAGAATTAATTAGGGAGGGAGAACACTCTCTAACTGTACAAGCAGTAACAAATGTAGGAAAAACAGTAAGTTCTAACACTCATACCATTATGTACACACCATCAGGACCATGGGTAACCATTGATAATTTCACCATGGGAGATTACGCTGTTGATCGACCATATTTAGAAGGTTCTTGTGGATATGTATATACAGAACGAGACTTAGTTATTGCAAAAGCAAAAGAAGTTACAAAAGAAGAAAAAAAAGCAGTAGCAGAGAAAGAAATACAAGAAGTTGAATTAAGTTTTGATAATGGGAAAACATATACCAGAGTATCTAAAAATGGTAAGTGGAGATATCGAATTGAAAACGAAGATATGGTAGAGGGATATCATTTTGTTATAGTAAGAGCAACTATGAAGAATGGGGAGAAAGCTATAACACGTTCTATCTTCCAAATTGATAAAACCTTACCAGTTATCAAATTAATTTCTCCTGGTGCAGGTGGTAGATATAATCAAGAGTTAGCTTTTGCAGGATTAACCTCTGACGATGTTGCCTTAAAACAAGTCACTCTCTCTTTGCGCTCTGGAGATAAATCTTCTTACGAAGTTCCTTCTTTTATTCAGGGTTTGTACTTTGATGCCCATTTCTTTGGCGCCAGTCTTTTTGATGTTGGGTTTGGTTTGACTTTCTTTGATGACAACGTAAAATTACAAGCTCAAATTGGACAGTTAACTCAATCACAATATGAAATGATGACTCAAACTACAGAACAATTACGTTATGGTTGGTGCTAAATTGTTAGCCAATATTGGATACATGCCCTTCCGATATTTCTTTGGACCAAACTGGGAATGGCTTTCCGCAACTTTTGCTTTGGGTGCAAACTTCTCTATGTTCTCAGAAACTCAAAGTGGTAAAAATCAGATTTTATCTGCAGTATTAGGACAAGTGGAATTTCCAAGAATCACCATCCCTGATCAAAAAATGTTTAGTACGTATTCATTTTATACCGAGGTGCAAGTGTGGTTCATTCCTACTGACGTTATGAGTGAAGTTGAAATAGCATCCATTATTCCACAAATTAGTTGTGGCTTAAGGGTGAATGTTTTTTAATTGATTGCGAATTGCTTCTGCAAAAAAATGTAGGGAACTTTTATGTGTAAAAGAGGCGGTTCCTATGGAAGAAATGACTCCTGTTGAACCGTCTATCCAAGATTTATATTCTGCAATGGTATTTATCATGGGAGTTCCGTTATTTGTGGGAATTAAATGCAATTCTTTTGATATATTTTCTTGACTAGGGTTGGAGGCAATTGCTTCAAGGACTTTCTTTGCTTTAATTGCTTTATCAGTTGCTTGTGCTGCTGTTTCAAAAGGGGATTTGGGTACAGAAGGAATCGCTCCCACGACTGTGTTAGACACAAGATATTTACTGGTAGTGGATTGACTGAAAGGGAAGAAAAAAGATTCATATTCAGTAGAATCAATTATATTTAGTACTCCTGCAGAAGAAAGATTAGCACAGATAATCCTTGGCTTTTTGGTTTTAATTAACAGTTCCATTTGGGGAACATCTGTTGAAAGCCAAAAAGGATACAAAAACTCTTTGGTCTCCCATTCTTTCAGGGTTTCAAATAGTGTTTTTATTTCAGGTTTTTGAAAAAAGGAAACAAAGCTGTCAATATCGATATTTTCTGTATTGGCTTCTATTGCCGACAATTCCAAAACAGAACTGTCGTACAGGTTTTTCCCAAATTTGCTTTCAATTAAAGCTGTAAAAAAGGAAAGGAGTTCGTAATCATCTCCTCCTGCACATAACATGTTTATGGATGAAGAGGTGGTTTTGCTCAATATGGATTCAATTTCTGAAAAATGAGTTGGAAAAGTATGTTCTTCTGCGATGATTAATTCTTTGCTATAAAACATTTGAAACTGATCAGAAAAAAGAGGAGTTCCAATCAAGCGGTTTTTGTATTGAACAGATATACGAACTGGATTATTGATTTTTAAGAGAGTTTCAGTTTCAGGATTTTTTAATTGAGTTGAAATTGATTCTAAGTTTTTTGAATCTAAGGTAAACAAGAGGTCGTAAGAAACAGGGACTTGTATATAAGAGTCAAGTTCTTTGGTGTTATCCAAAATTGTTAGGTTGTATGCAAAACCAAAATTGTCTATGGCTTTTGATAATACTTCAACAGTATAACTGGATAAATCATAACAAGCGATTCTCAGTATTTTACTTTTTTTGTTCTGTATTCCAAAAAGGACAAGAAACAAAAGTATTAAAAGACAAAAACAAAGGATAAAGAAGGAACGTATTTTCTTTTTCATATTTTAAGTGTATCATATTTATATTCAAGTTGCATATAAATAGTACCGATAACAAGCGAGAGAGGTGTACATTGAAGGCGCAAACAAGTAATGCAATTCGATTTATTACGATTATATTGTTGATATTTATTTTCTGTAATATAGTTTCTGCCCAATCAAATATATTAAACGAAACCCTACAAAAACAAATAGATACTATTTTTCAAAATAAGTCTTCAGAACAATTACAGACCTTATTGAAATCTAAAAAAGGGACTGCAGAATATTCAGGCATAGAAGATTATGCAATGCGAAAAATAAGACAAGCTATTATTTTTAATGATTTAAGCTTTTCTCGAGAAGCTACGGTTGCGATTATTGATAATAATTTAGATAACTTTGAAGCAGTTGATATGTATGCCATAGTCAATAAAGCTATTATTAAGCGAGAAATACAAGAAAAGGCATCAGAAGAAAAACGATTAGCACAGCAGGCAAAAGAACCTGGGCAAGCCGAGAAAGTTATCGATAAAATAGAAAAAGAATTTCAAGGGGTTAAAAATCCAGAAACTGGTACCACTGTGTATTATTCTCAACCTATGAATGAAAGATTTTCTCCACTGGTATGGTCTGCAAATATAGGTATTACAGATTTGTCTTTGATAACAACTCCTACTGTCACCAATTTAAAATATGGACTACAGTTTTTTGGTGATGTTGTCTATTATGCAAAAACACTATCTTTTGGTCTAGATTTAGAGGGTAGTATTGCTTTGCTTTCATTTATCGGCAGTGATTCTTTTATTAGTTCTGGAAAAATTGTTCCAATGATAGCCTTTCCAAAGATAAAAGATAGATTATTTTTCCGGTTTGGTTTCCTTTTTCAAAATTCGAATCCTGAAAAAGATGGTACAAGCCTCTCCCCTTTCTTTTCCCCTTTGATAGGAATTGGACTGAAAGATATTGGGTTAGGTTCTAATCGGTTAGAATGTTCTATCGATTATTTAGCAGGCCATTTAGCAACGGAAACAGTGAGATTCGCAGCAGAAGGAAATTGTAATCTTCTTATACCGATGGCAGAAATAGGAAGTTCACAAATTAGATTTAAAACGGGGCTCAGTGATAGGATTTTAATTACCAATAATGGTGTAGAAAATCATGGAAAACTTACACTAAGCATTGGAGTTGGTAATTATGAGTAAAAAAATGATAAAAAAAGTTTCCTGTGTAATGGTATTTTTATTATGCACTTTCTCATCTGTAGTTGCAGATACAGTAATGGCAGAAAGATATCTTACTGCTGCAAATAATCAGTATTCAGATAAAAATTATCAAAAAGCATATGAATATGTTAATATTGCCTTAAAAATGTATGAAGAAGAACCGGTAGCAGACAATGCTCTTATGCTTGCAGAAATGGTATATTATGGGTATTTATCAGAAATAAAAACAAAAAAAGATATGATTGCCTTTGCTGAAGTAAAAGAGCAGTTAAATATTTTCCCGTTAGTAGTTTCTGATAGAATTACAGTTCTTATTAAAACCTTGAATGCTATCGAATTACAGGCAGTTGCACAGCATACTAATTCACAGCAAGACAAGGAAATAATAGAATTACAATTAACAGAGATGCGAACTCGTCAAGAAACGGAATTGAAGACATTGCAAGAAAATCAAATGCTTGCATTAGCAACACAAAAGGAATTGTTAACTCAACTGAATGAACAAACTGGGAAATTTACCCATGCAATTACTGAAAGTGTTAAACAAGCCGAAAATAATAATCATGTAATTTTGCGTGCCGTTGCTCTTATTGGTGTGGTTTTAGTGCTGGTATTTATAATAATTATTATCGCTATAAGTATCAGTGTTAGAAATAATAAAAGACAACAAGAACAATTTTCTGCTACTTTAAAAATGGTTGCTCAAATGAACAAGGGTGGTGATCGATTAGCTCTTGGTGGTGTAACTGATATTCAAAATATGCGCTCTGCAGGAAGTTCAAGATGGGGTGTAGATGCCCTTCCCGAACCAGAACAAAGTGAAGAAGAAAAGCAAGAATTGTCGGAATTAGCGTATAAATGTGAACGCTTGGGTGCAGAAATTGATTTTGCTACCGGTCGTAAAAATAATTCGAAAAACGTATCGGAAATGGTATTTAAACTAGCTTGTGCCATGGGAATTCCAAGCACCACCGCAATGGTTTATTTTTGTGCATCCATGGTATATGATGCAGGGTTTTTATCCCTTGATCAAGATTTATTACAAGCCGATGAATTGACAGAAACCCAAAAAAATCAAATTAAAAGTCATGTTCGTAAAGGTATTGAGCAAATGGATTTTGTACCAGCAAGATATCATCAAATATTTGTTGATGCTGCAACAAAACACCATGAAAATTTAGATGGAACTGGTTATCCAGATAGTTTAAAAGGGGATGACGTTCCTGAAATAGCTCGACTAATTCGTATTTCTGAAAGTTTTGTATCTTTAATATCACGACGAAAGTATAGAGGCATAATGGACAA
>CALNCH010000180.1 GCA_937875245.1 uncultured Spirochaetaceae bacterium | reverse complement strand
AGACAAAAAATATGATTTACTGGCAAAAGAAATAGCAGAACGATAAGGATTAAAGGTTTGGATAATAACCTTTCCATCTGGAAAAAAACGACCTGCCCGACCTGCCACTTGGACTAAGAGGGAAAAAGTTCTTTCAGAAGCACGAAAATCAGGCATAGAAAGCCCTGTGTCCGCTAATACAACACCTACTAATTGGAGATTAGGGAAATTTAAACCCTTAGCTACCATTTGTGTTCCTAATAAAATATCAATTTCACCTTTTTTAAAAGCTTCAAGTCTATCCTGCAATTCATTTTTATTTGTTACTACATCAGAATCAATACGTTCAATTTTGTAGCCTAAAAACTTTGCTTTAACTTCATTTTCTATAAACTCAGTACCAAATCCTGCATAACCGGTATCCAAAGATCCACATTCTGGGCATTCCTTTGGTGGCTGAATAGACCAACCGCAATAATGACATCGTAAACGATTTTCACTTCGATGATAGGTGAGAGCTACAGAACAGTTTTTACAAAGTAATTCGTGGCCACAACTATTACAGCGAAAAAAATGAGTAAAACCCCTTCGGTTTAAAAACAAAATGGTTTGTCGACCTCTGTCGTGAGTTTCTCGGATTTCTTCTTCTAATCGATGAGAGATGCAACCTGTTCCCTCTGCCCGATTTTTTTCATTGGCTAAATTAACAATCTCTATATCTGGTGTTGTTCCACCCGCTAAGCGTTGCGTAAGTACTTGTTTGTTTATTAATCCATCTTTCATCATTTTCCATGCTTCTACACTGGGAGTAGCACTACCCATAAGAAGAGGAATATGGAGATTCTGACACCGTTTCATGGCAACTTGACGTGCAGAATACCGAGGGCTATTACCTGCTTTGTAGGAAGCATCATGTTCTTCATCAATAATTATTAACCCTAAATCTGGGACAGGGGCAAAAACACCACTTCGGGCTCCAATTACAATACGGGCTTCTCTTTTCAAAATTCGGTGCCATTCTGTTAATTTTTGGCTACCAGTTAATCCTGAATGTAATACTGCAGTGGTTTGCCCGAAACGACGTATTACTGCTTCAATTACCTGGTGAGTTAATCCAATTTCTGGAACTAAATAAATTACTCCCTTTCCTTCAGCCAGTAAAGATTCTGCTACCTGTAAAAAAACCTCAGTTTTACCAGAGCCAGTAGAGCCATAAAGATAATGAAATTGATTATTAGTATTTTTATTATGTATAATAGAATCTATTGCTGCTTTTTGGTCTTCGGACAAGTTTCGAGGGGCAAATTCTACAGAATCTTCTTCAAAACTAAATCCTCCAAAATCAGTCTCTCTTTTACCTGAGGGTAACATAGCGGAGAGGGCTTCTCCACGACTACATAGATAAAATTTCTCCATCCAAAGAGATAGTTCTATTTGTTCTTTTGTAAATAAAATTTCAGTATCTGTTACTTTTTGAATAGGCTTAATAAGATTTTTATCAAAGGGTAATTCCGGTGGTAAAGTGTCCAGCACTTCTGTAACAAAGGCTATACTTTTTCTATTACGAAATAAAACTTGAACTCTTTTTCCTACCACAACATCATTTTTAAATTCTTCAGGAACTGAATAGGTAAAAGATTGAGGAAGAGGTATATTTACAAAAACCGTTACCCACATAAACTAACCTTCATTATAGTGAGGTACCAATTCTAAAAGTTTTTCTCTAAATAGTTTTAAATCTTCCCATGCAGGGCGTTTTAAACTGGGATCTCGTAATAAAGCACTAGGATGATAAGTCGCCATGAAAGGAATACCTTTATATAGTGTCAACTGTCCATGTATTTTACTTATAGGAGTTTCACATTGTAATAAGGTATGAGTGGCAATTCTTCCCAGTCCTAAAATCATTTTTGGTTTTAATAAATGTATTTGAGCTTGTAAAAAAGAGATGCAAGCTTCCATTTCTTCTGGAAGAGGATCTCGATTCATGGGGGGACGACATTTTACAACATTTGTTATAAAGCAATTTGAAGAACGAGATAGCTGAATAGCATCTAACATTTTGTCTAAAAGTTGACCTGCTTTTCCAACAAAGGGCAAACCTTGATCATCTTCATCAGCACCAGGACCTTCTCCTATTACCATAACTAAAGGATTT
>CALNCH010000179.1 GCA_937875245.1 uncultured Spirochaetaceae bacterium | reverse complement strand
AGCCGGAGCTTGCCGTATTCACGAAACCAGAAAAAAAATCCCTAAAAATGAAAAACCCTTACGTTTTAACGAATTTCTTAAATCCAAAATAAAAGGGTCTCGAATACAATCCTGCCAACAAATTGGATTAGAACGAATCATCAAAATGGAACTACGTCATGGACCAGATACTTTTTTTATGTTTATTCGATTATGGAGTGGAGCTGCAAACTGTATCGTTACCGATGAGAATCTTCGGATTTTAGATGTATTTTTTAGACGACCTAAAAGAAAAGAAATAACAGGGGAGCTTTTTACCCCTCCTGAACCTAAAACAGAAGAAAAAAATAAAATCTTTGAAATTAGACATTTTGAAGAATTAAACACTAATACCGGCTTTACAGGGGATCTACAAGGTAAAAATTTTGGGGAGCTAACCTTTAACGAAAAAGTTGATTTATGGTATAGCGAACACGGAGAAAGCCTGAGCCGTGAAGCATTACTTGAACAGGGAACTAAGATATATCATTCCAGAAAAAGTCGCATGGTAAGTGCTTTACAACGATTAGAAGCAAAACGTCAGGACTTTTTACGCTCAGAACAATGGAAACATCAGGGGGATTTAATTCTAACCTATGGACACTTAATTGACGGACAAAGTAAGTACTTAGAATGTGAAGATTATGACACTGATTCCATGGTGAGAATTGAGATAAACCCAGAGAAAACTGCTCATGAAAATGCAAATGCTTATTATGAAAAGTATAAAAAAGCGGTTAGTGGATTAGAAGATTTAGAATTTGACATTAAAAAGGCTAAAAAAGAGCTTATAGATTTAGATTTGGATTATGAAGCTCTTTGTAAAGAACCTAATCCTATTCGAATGCAACAGATTTTACGTAAGCAAAACAAACCTAAACAACAAATTGAAAAAAAACATCCCGGCATTAGTTACACAATTGATGGATGGTATATTTTAGTGGGTAGAACAGCCAGTGAAAACGATGACTTGTTACGTAAACATGTAAAAGGCCAAGATATGTGGATGCATACCAGAGATTGGCCAGGTGGCTATGTTTTTATAAAAAATAGACCTGGAAAAACCATACCCTTAGAAATTCTATTGTATGCAGGAAATTTGGCAGTCTATCATTCAAAAGCCCGAAAAGCAAAAACCGCAGATTTATATTACACTCAGGTAAAATATCTGCGGCGCGCTAAAAACGGCCCTAAGGGAACGGTTTTGCCCACTCAAGAGAAGAATCTCACCGTTACCTTAGATGACAAAAAATTACAAGCATTAGAAGCAATGCTTAACACATAGAACTATAATCCTTCTATACATTCAGTTACTCTAACTCAAAGGCACCAGTGTACAATTGATAATATTTACCCTTTTGGGCTATCAATTGGTCATGACTTCCTCTCTCAATAATTTGGCCATTTTCCAAAACCAAAATAACATCTGCATTTCGAACAGTGGATAATCTATGAGCAATTACAAAAACCGTTCTTCCTTCCATTAGAGTATCCATACCCTTTTGAATAAGACTTTCTGTTCTTGTATCAATAGAGCTGGTAGCTTCATCTAAAATAAGGACTGGTGGATCCGCTACGGCAGCTCGTGCAATAGCTAATAACTGACGTTGTCCCTGACTTAAGTTTCCACCATCACCGGTTATAAGGGTGTCATATCCTTTTTCAAGGTGATTTATAAAGGTATCTGCATTGGCTAGCTTTGCTGCCCCAATAATCTCTGGCATTGAAGCAGATAATTTACCATAGCGAATGTTATCTGCAATAGTGCCAGTAAAAAGATGGGTATCTTGTAAAACCATTCCTAACGAAGAGCGTAAAGCGTCTTTTGAAATATCTTTTATAGGGATTCCATCATAGGTTATTGCACCCTGATTAATATCATAAAAACGGTTTATTAAATTAGTTATAGTGGTTTTTCCAGAACCGGTGGAACCAACTAATGCAATTTTTTGACCAGGCTCTGCAAATAAATCAATATGATGCAAAACAGTCTTATTTTCTTTATAACCAAAAGAAACATCTTGAAATCGTACATCACCTTTCAAAGGAATCAACTCACCGGTGTCTGGCTTTTTCCATGCCCACATACCTGTGTGTGCAAAGGATTCTGTTAAAACACCGTTATAGTCCATCACTTGAACTAGAGTAACCTTCCCTTCATCTGTTTCCCTTTCTTCATCGATAAGGCGGAAAATACGTTCTGCACCAGCTAATGCATTCAAAATACCATTAAACTGGGTAGACATTTGACTAATTGGTTGAGAAAAGTTTTTAGTGTATTGTAAAAAGGATGCAATGGCACCTAAATCTAACTTTCCCATAATAACTAAAACGGCCCCTGCAATAGCAGTAAGAGCATAGTTCACATGGGACAAGTTATTCATTAATGGCCCTAAAATATTTGCAAAAGTATGGGCCCGAGTTCCCGCTTCTCGTAAGTTATTATTTAATTGGGCAAAATCAGCCTTAGAAATTTCTTCTCGACAAAAAACCTGAACCACCTTCTGCCCTTCAATCATTTCTTCAATGTATCCGTTTACTTTACCTAGATTTTCTTGTTGAGCTTTAAAAGCCTTACCACTTTTCATACCAATTTTACCGGTAATAAAAATCATTAAGCCGATCATTACAACTACTAGTAAAGTCAGTATCGGACTTAATACCACCATCATGGTAAAAACACCAACCACGGTAAAAAGAGAAGATAACAATTGAGGCACACTTTGACTTAACATATCCCGTAAGGTATCTGTATCATTGGTGTACAAACTCATGATTTCACCATGAGAATGAGAGTCAAAATATTTCAGAGGAAGTTTTTCCATTTTTTCAAAAAGCTCAGTTCGAATACGAAACAAGGTTTTTGTGGCCAAAGTAAGCATTATACGATTGTTTATCCAAGTAGCTAAAACACCTACTCCATATAAAACAGCCATTATCACAAGTAAACTGATAAAACCGGTTAGATCTGGATTACTCTGTCCAATAAAGGGAATAATATAATCATTGAGCAAAGGGCGTAGAAGATAGTTACCTGCAATCATTGCACCAGAACTACATAATACGCATACCGCTACAATAACCAATAAATACCATTTTGAAGTCATGTAAGAAAAAATACGCTTCAAGGTTTTTCCAGCATTTGCAGGTTTTGCTCCAGCGCCTGCCATCTGTCTTCCGCCGGGGCCTTTAGGTACCACCATTGGTTTTGATTTATTTATTTTGTTATTATCACTCATTCGTTAGCCCCTTTTTGCTGGGATTCATAGACTTCTTTGTATAATTCACTAATTTGTAATAATTCTTCATGCTTTCCCTTGTCTACAATTTTGCCATCATCCATAACAAAAATAACATCACAATCTTGTACCGAAGATATTCGCTGAGCAATAATAATCTTTGTAGTTTCTGGTAAGCTGTTTTTTAATGCTTGCCGTATATTTGCATCAGTGGCTGTATCAACAGCACTAGTACTATCATCCAAAATCAATATTTTCGGATTTTTTAACAAAGCCCGGGCAATACAAAGCCGTTGTTTTTGCCCACCAGAAAGATTAACCCCACCTTGTCCTAATTCAGTTTCATATCCCTCAGGAAAAGAAGTAATAAAATCATGGGCATTGGCAGAAATACAAGCCCCTATCAGTTCTTCATCGCTGGCATTTTCATTACCCCACAACAGATTTTCTTTTATAGTTCCAGAAAATAACACATTGTTTTGCAAAACCATAGCCACTTGAGACCGTAATTCTTGTAACGTATACGATTTAACATCCTGGCCACCAACCTTCACAGTCCCTTCTAGGGTATCGTAGAGCCGGGGAATTAGTTGAACCAATGTAGATTTAGCAGAACCTGTTCCACCAATAATACCTGCAGTTTGTCCACTTTTTAGGAAAAAAGATATATTATCTAAAACAGTAGTTGATTTTGACTTATTGTAACTGAAAGAAACATTAGAAAACTCCACCGATCCATCCATCACTTTCATATCAGAACAGGCATCTTCTACAATATCAACCTCTTCTTCAAATACTTCCATAACACGGCTAATAGAAGCCTTAGAAATTACTAACATGACAAAAATCATGGATAACATCATAAGAGACATAAGAACTTGAGAAATATAGGTGATAAAACTAATTAATTGTCCAGTTTGTAAGGTACCACCTATAATTAAATTACCACCCTGCCATAAAGCTAGAATGATACAGATATACATAACAAGTTGCATTAATGGCATATTTAAAATGATAATTTTTTCTGCTCGAAATTGTGCGTCACGAACATCATTTGCTACTGAACGAAATTTTTCATTTTCATGTTCGCCACGAACAAAAGCTTTTACTACTCGCATGGCATTTATATTTTCTTGAACCGTAGCATTTAAACTATCATATTTTTTTAGCATTACTTGGAATCGGGGAAAAGCACTTTTCCCAATAAAAAATAATAAAACTGCCAGAAGGGGTAATACCACAAAAAACATAGAAGCTAGGTTTTTATTAATATAAAAACTCATCCATGCGGCACTGATTAACATAATAGGAGATCGTATGCACATACGAATAACCATTTGAAAAGTATTTTGTACGTTGGTAACATCAGTAGTAAGACGAGTTACTAAGGAAGCGGTGCTAAATTTGTCTACATTTCCAAAGGAAAAACTTTGTACCTTATTAAAAAGTCGCCCACGAAGGTTTGCACCAAACCCTTGGGATGCTACTGCCGCAAAGCGACCAGAAAGAACACCACAACACATAGAGAGCAAGGCTGCTCCCACCATAAGAAATCCGGCTTTTGCTGTATAAGCTAAGTCATGATTTGCAATTCCCACATCAATAATTTTTGCCATTATATATGGAATTGCCACTTCTAAACCTACTTCTCCAATCATAGTAATGGGAGAAAGAATTGTACAAAGCTTATATTTTTTTTCAAGCCCTGATAAAAGAGTACTAACCGTTTTCATATATTAAATATGCTTAAATTTTTTTTTTTAGGCAAGAAAAAAACTGAAATTAACAACTAATAACAAATTATTAGTTATTAGTTATTTTTGAAATTGCCTCGAAATACTGCATTTCCTATTGACATTAAAATTGATAATGATTATCATTTTCAAATATGAAAGAAAGCTATAAAACAAAGCAACGAGAGCAAATTTTGCAAAGTTTTCAACAAAGATCAGATGAACATATTAATGCGGACCAGCTCTCAGATTTGTTAAAAAAAGAGGGAACCACTATTGGAACCGCCACCATATATAGAACCTTAGATAAATTAGTTACCCAGGGATCTTTGCGTAAATTTATTGCTGATGCCGGAGAGAAATCTTGTTATCAGTACATTGATAAAGAAAAAGGTTGTGCTGACCATTATCATTTAAAATGTACAGAATGTGGCGCTCTTATCCACTTAGAATGCGATGAAGTGCAACTATTAGCAAAACACCTGCTAGCCTCTCATAATTTTATGATTGATACCACTCGAACAGTTATTTACGGTACCTGTCAAACTTGTATTCAGAAAAAGGAAATATCTCATGAATAATAAAAAAGTCTCTTTAATACTTAGTCTATGTTGCTGTCTTATGACCTTCCCTTTTGCAAAGGGAGTAAAAGACAACAATGGCACTACAGCTGAAAATCAAATTTCAGTAGTAACTACTATTTTCCCTTGCTACGATATAGTTCGCTCAATTACCACAGGTGAAATTGATGAAGTTTCAGGTTTATTTACCGGTGTTACTCCAAATAACATTAGACTCTTAGTCAAACCGGGAACAGAAGTTCACTCTTTTGACCCTTCTCCACAGGATATCCTTGCTATTAGAAATGCAGATATTTTTGTATATATTGGTGGAGATAGTGATGAATGGGTAGAACAAATTTTAGAAAGCATGGATTCTTCTCGCGTGGTACTGGTCAGATTAATGGATTATGTCCAATTGTATGAAGAAGAACATTTTGAAGATGATGAACTTGAAGCTGAACACGATCATGATCACGACCATGCCCACGACCACGAAAATACACATAGCCACCCAGATGAACATATTTGGACAAGTCCAAAAAATGAAAAGCTCTTAGTAGAAGCTGTTGCAAAGGCTTTAATTTCTGTTGATGAAAATAAGTACAATGGCAATCTATCTGGAGCATATAGAACTAATGCAGATACCTATATTGGTCTTATTACAGAAATCGGTGGAAAAACATCTCACACAGCGATCATGGCCA
>CALNCH010000178.1 GCA_937875245.1 uncultured Spirochaetaceae bacterium | reverse complement strand
AGATGTTCAAGGTGTCTTACAATCTAGTAACGGTCAATTATCCTATTTCAAAACAGTAATTCCCTATGAAGATACTCAACTTATGGATTTATTAGCAGAACATAAGGTAACTGTATCAGGTAGTGTGTCTTCTCCAGGTATATTTGGTATTATATCAAGTTTGTTGCCTTGGATTATTACCTTTTTCTTTATTATGATGATTTTTAAACAAAATTCTGCACAAAATAATAAAGGAATGCAGTTTGGTAAAAGTCGAGCTAGGGTTTACGATAAAAATGGTAAAAAAATTACTTTTAAGGATGTCGCTGGTCAAGAAGAAGCTAAACGGGAATTGGCAGAAATTGTTGATTTTTTGAAAAATCCTAAGAAATATCAAGAAATGGGGGCAAAAATTCCTACAGGTGTACTCCTTGTTGGAAGCCCAGGAACTGGAAAAACTTTATTGGCTCGTGCAGTAGCAGGTGAAGCCGATGTTTCTTTTTTACATATTTCAGGAAGTGATTTTGTTGAAATGTTTGTTGGTGTAGGTGCAAGCCGGGTTAGAGATTTGTTTGAACAGGGGCGCAAAATGGCACCTGCAATCATTTTTATCGATGAAATTGATGCCGTAGGTCGTGCTCGTGGAGCTGGCTTCGGTGGTGGACATGATGAGCGTGAACAAACGCTGAACCAAATGTTAGTGGAAATGGACGGTTTTGATAGTAAGGATGAAGTAATTGTATTAGCCGCTACAAACAGACCTGATGTATTAGATCCTGCTTTACTACGTCCCGGACGTTTTGATAGACAAGTTACAGTACCACTTCCAGATATTAAAGAACGAGAAGCAATTTTAGCTGTTCATGCACAAAAAATTCCTATGGCAGAGGATGTTAGTTTAAATAGGGTTGCTCGATCAACTCCAGGTATGAGTGGAGCTGATTTGGCTAATATTGTAAATGAAGCCGCCTTATTTGCAGCCCGGAATTCAAATTCCAAAGTTGGTATGGAAGAATTTGAAGAAGCCCGAGATAAAATTTTAATGGGTGTTGCCCGTGAATCTATGGTAATGCCAGAAAAAGAAAAGAAAATGACAGCTTGCCACGAGGCAGGACATGCTCTTCCTTATTATTATTTGGAAAATGCTTCTCCTTTACATAAAGTAACAATTATACCGAGAGGAAGAGCTCTCGGATTAACGGTTGGCCTTCCAAAAGAAGATTCTTATTCTCACACTGGAAACTGGTTAAAAGATCAATTAGTTATAATGTTTGGTGGGTATGCTGCAGAAAGTCTTGTTTATAATGACACCACCACAGGTACTCAAAATGACATTCAAAGAGCAACTGACATCGCTCACCGAATGGTGTGTGAGTGGGGAATGACAGAAGAAGTAGGGGTTGTTTGTTACGGACAAGAAGAAGAGCCTATCTTTATGGGCAAAGAAATTGAACGCAGAAAAGGGTATTCAGAATACACTGCTCAACAAATAGATGTAGCTGTAAAAAAATTGGTAACAGAAGCTCGAGAACGGGCAAAATCAATTTTAGCTGAACATATGGATCAACTTCTTAAGATTACTGAAGCCTTAGTTGAAAAAGAAACCTTAAGCGATGCGGAAATCCGTGAACTTCTTGGTTTTCCAGTTTTAGCTGATCCAGAAGTTAATACTCAAGAATCTGGCACTGGAATAGAAGGGCCACAAATTCATTTAAATCAAGAGAATAAAGAGTAAAAGTATGAGTAAAAAGTCTGTTACAAAGTTTATTTTAATTGTATTGCTAGGAATAGGAATTGTAGTTCCTCTTTTTTCACAGTCCGATGATATACCTTTTGTAACAGAAAAAGTAAATCGCCAAACGGCATTACGTTGTTTAGCCCTTTGTAAAACCTATATGGCTAGCGGAATGTGGGATTTAGCTTCAGAAACTGCTAGCACAGGTATAGTATATGATGGATCAGTTGGTGATTTATGGTATATAAAAGCTCTTTGTGCTCAAGTTCAGGGAAACACAAAAGCAGAACAAATCCAACTGATTACCACTGCATTAAATCAAAGTAGTTGGTTTGATTATAACAGAGATAGCGGAAGACTTTTTTTAGCTTCTTTACTAGTAGAAACAGGAAAAAGCAAAGAGGTTATAGAAGTTTTATCTAATCCCACCATTTTATTAACCTCAGATTCAACGTATATAAAAGCAAAAGCTTATTATAATCTACATGATTTTGTAAAAGCCCGGGAAGTAATTGATTCTGGCCGTCGTATGTATCCCAAAGATACCAGATTTCCTTTATTGTTTTTTACTCGAGAAATACAACCCTTGATACAGGGCACTGCAGTAGAGGCAGAAAGTGCTTATTCTTTAGCTACTAAATTAATTGGCCAATATAAATCAGCATTTACTGCAACCCCTGATTTATTCCTTTTTTCTTCATTCTTTACTTCTGGAGAAGAAAGTGTAAGGTTTTTAGAAGCCTATGATGCCAGTGGCAATAAAAATCCTTGGTATGGTGTTTATGCTTTATCTAAAGGTACTCTTTCTCAAGAAGAAGCCTTGTTATACATGGAAGAATTTTTTCAAACTCAAATTTCCTATGATTGTTTAGATACCTTTTTATCCCTTTTAACAGAAGAAATCCTTATAACTCAATTACAGTCTTTCTTTCTCTCTTTTGAGGGAATAATAGAATTTGATACTGACAGTGATTTCATTCCAAATATGATTACAAAATATCATCGTGGTAGACCTTTATATATTTCATATGACTTTGAACAAGATGATGTTTTGGATTGGGAGATACAATGTGATTTCGGGGAGCCCTATTTATTGAGAAACTTTACGGAATATTGTGAAATAGTGTATAGTCCCTGGCCTTTTATTCAACAAATTAAAACCTTAGATGAAAAAATTATTCTTGAGTTAGCCTATGAATCAGCAATGTGGAAACCTGTTGATATTGAGACTAATGATGTTTTGTTTATTCCAGTTCTTTCAACTTCTGCTCTCATGCCCAGTTGGGAAGAATTAAAACTGCATGGGAGCGTCTTAATAACACCTGCTACTGACATAGAAAATGGACAGATACGATATTCGCTTATGGATGGAAAATTTATAGATGCTACTTATTTTGATAAAAATGGAGTTTATGCATTTTGTGCTTTCAAAGATGGTATTCCTGATTATCGTTCTGTAGATGTGGATCGAAATGGCGTCTATGAAATGATTCAAGTTTTTGGGCATGATTCTTCTCTTGTTGATTTTTTACCCAGAGACGAAAAGGTTTTAGAAGCTGTGTACGGAATACTACCACCTTCTTCTGGCGTCTATGTTTCTAAAATAATTGGTGATTTTAATAACGATTCTTTTTATGAATATAGTGAAGAATATATAGCGGACAACGGTGTAAGAAAAAGTTGGGACGTGGATAAAGATGGTATTTGGGATGTACAATATGTGGATTATGAGCAGAAAAAATGGAATTTATCTCGCTTTGTTGATCCTGTTACAAAACAAGAAGTGGCCATTGAAGTTTTAGATGGAGAACCTATTGCAGTTTTGTTTAATGGTAATCCTGAAGTTATTACAAAAGAAAGGGAATATGATTTTTATTGGATAGGAAATGTACCAGAGAATATTTCTGTAGAAAAAATGATTGAAACTGTTAACCAAAAAGCATACTCATTTGTTTATCAAACAGTATATGAAAATATATTTGTAGTTAAATATGGACAAATATATTACGGAGTTGTTACTGAATGAAAAAAATAGGAGTATTTTTGTTACTTCTGGTTTTGTTGACAGGTTGTGTTTCAAATAAAAAAACAGCGTATATAAAACCAGATTATACACAAAATCAGATTGTTGAAAGTGAAATTACTAGATTAGAAGCACTTTTTGTCAAAGAGCCTTTATATGTTTTGTGGCAATCTTCAATAATGAAAACGAATAATTCTGAAAATGGGTTGATAAATGAATTTTATGAATTAAATCAAAAAAAAGTATATGAACTCTTGGAATCTTCTGTATCAAAAAGTAACTGGAAAGATGCTTTAGCATATAGTACTAGTTTAGAAAGTTTAAACTCTTCTTTCTACAAAGATGACTTACACAGGAATATTCAAGAACAGTATTTATTGAAAGCACAAGAAGATGCATTCCTTAAAAATCAAGTTCAATCAGTACCCGCTTTTATTCAAGGAACCGTTACAGTTTGGGTTGATCAAGGTGTGAAAGTTGAAGGTGGAAGAGGGTACGCAGACAGAGTTATAGGGTCTGGTTTTTTTATTCATAAAGATGGATATATCATAACGAATCACCATGTAATAGCAAACATGGTAGATCCCAAATATGAAGGATATGCCAGATTATACATTAAACTATCTAGTGATACAGAAACTAGAATTCCAGCAAAAGTTATTTCATGGGATCCTTCTTTAGATTTAGCTTTGTTAAAAGCCGAGATTGATGTTCCCTATGTATTTACCCTGGGTTCTTCTTCGGACTTGGAAGTAGGGGATTCAATTTTTGCTATAGGTTCTCCATTAGGTCTTGAAAGTACCATTACTTCTGGAATAGTATCTTCTTTTGACAGAAAAGTTTTATCCACTGTCGCAGTTATGCAAATTGATGCTGCCATTAACAGCGGAAATTCTGGGGGACCATTGATTGACAAGCAAGGTGGAGTGCAAGGTGTTGTTTTTGCAAGCATTCAATCTTATGAGGGATTAAACTTTGCAATACCTGTTGAGTATGTAAAAATGCAATTACCACGAATGTTTCAAGGTGGGGAGATAACACACTCTTGGATAGGTGGATATGGAAGAACAAAGAAAACTGCAGAAAATAAAAATATTGGTGTTGAGGTTTTGTATACCATGGCAGGAGGAATACTTGATATAGCTGGAATACAAAACAATGACATTATTACCAGTATTTCAGGCATTTCAATTGAGACTGTGGAACAATTGCAGAATGTCTTAGTTTCCACTACACCTAAAACTATTATACCACTTACCTATATACGGAATAACGAAAATCAGACTGTGTCTTTGTATTTAGATATAAGACCAGAAAATCCCGGTTATGAGATGTATTTGCGGGAACCTGAATATAAGTTCTTTTTACCTGCTTTTGGTTTGGATTTAACCCCTGCTTCATCAAAAGATAAAAAACAATTTTATGTTTCTCATGTTATCAAAGGAAGTACCGCTGATGAATCCGGTTTTTCTGTTAATG
>CALNCH010000177.1 GCA_937875245.1 uncultured Spirochaetaceae bacterium | reverse complement strand
ACTTCTTGGGCAACAGCATCAGTGTCCCCTGTTAACATAATTGTTTTCTTTATTCCTTGCCTTCTCAAATCAAGTATGCTTTGCTGAGCTTCTGGCTTTACTACATCAGCTATAACTATGTGTCCTTGATATTCGCCATCAATGGAAATATGAATAATAGTACCGTTTCTATGACAATTTCTCCACTTGCTATTTACTAAATCCATAAGGTGGCAATTTCCCACCGCTACCATTTTTCCGTCAATAGTTGCCTGTACTCCATGTCCTGCAATTTCAGTAACATTAGAAATCCTCTTTTTCTCTTCTTCCCATTGTACTGAACTGCCTTTTTGTTTTTCATAATGTTCTTTTATAGACAATGAAATAGGATGATTGGAATAAAACTCAGCCAAGGCAGCATATTCCAACAAAGATTCTTTAGAAGTGATATCGGCATGTACTGCATTTACCGTAAAAATTCCTTGAGTAAGAGTTCCTGTTTTGTCAAAAACAATGGTATCCAAATGACTAATCGTTTCTAAACTATTGCTTCCTTTAATAAGAATACCACTCTTTGAAGCTCTTCCAATTCCAGCAAAGAAACCTAAGGGAACTGATATAACTAAGGCACAAGGACATGAAATAACTAAAAATATTAAGGCTCTTTGTATCCAGGCAGCCCATTCCTGACCAAAAAAGAGAGGAGGAAGTATGCCCAGTATTGCAGCACTTATAACAACAATAGGAGTATATACTTTTGCAAAACGGGTAATAAAATTTTCCGTTTTTGCTTTTTTATCACTGGCTTGTTCAACCATTTCTAAAATTCGGGCTACAGTAGACTCTCCGAATACCTTGGTAACTTGTACTTTTAATACCCCAGAAGTATTGATACAACCACTAAGTAAGGCGTCTCCCTGTCCTACTTCTCGGGGTAAAGATTCACCAGTTAAAGCAGAGGTATCTACAGCAGAGTTTCCTTCTAAAATAATACCATCAAGAGGTACTTTTTCCCCAGGTTTCACAATAAAAATATCTGATACTTTTAGGGTATCCGGCCTTACTTGCACCATTCCACTTGCAGAAGGAATATTTGCATAGTCCGGGCGAATATCCATTAACTCTGTTATAGATTTTCGTGACTTTCCTACTGCATAGTCTTCAAAAAGTTCTCCAATCTGGTAAAGAAGCATAACCAAAACACCTTCTGGGTATTCTCCTAATATAAAGGCTCCTACTGTAGCAAGTGCCATTAAAAAGTTTTCATCAAATACTTTACCTTTTAAAATATTTTGTACAGCTTCCTTTAAAACACTATAGCCAACTACAAAATAGGGTAGAATATATAAACCAAGTTTAATATATTTTGTTACCGGATCCGAAAAATGTGCAATAAGCCCTAATTTATCTGATAAAAGTGCAATAACAAATAACACAGATGCTACAATAATTTTTGGCAACTGGCTTTTTTCTTCGGTTTCTATTTCACAAGACTTATTTTCATCATGACAACACTGACAACCCATTTGGTTCCTCCTATAAAACGGCGTGCCATGGATGGCACGAATTTTAGTGTATTATTCAGCAAGATGTTCCATACCCTGATCGATAATGGTTAAAACGTGAGCATCTGCTAGTGAGTAAAAAATAGTTTTTCCATCTCGACGATACTTTACCAGCTTGCTTTGTTTTAAGATTTTTAATTGATGAGATATGGCAGATTGGGTCATATTTAACACCTGAGCTATATCACAAACACACAATTCGGACTCTCGTAAGGCATACAAAATCTTTATCCGAGTTGTATCACCAAAAATCTTAAATAAATCTGCTAAATCATAGAGAATTTCTTCTTCTGGAATAGATTCTCTTACTGTATCAGTTATACTCATGTTATCATCCTTTCATATGAACAAGCATTCATGTGATTAATATATGACTTTGCCTACCTGTTGTCAATAGAAAGTATTTATTTTTTTGGGGAATAAGATAAAATAATCTGCTGTGCTTTAGCAACATCTGCTTTTGTTGCAGGGGGAACGTTTTCTAAAGGATAGGGAATTCCTAATTGTTGATATTTAGGTATTGCCATTGTGTGATAAGGTAAAATATCAATGGCTATTAAGTTTGTAAGACTGTAAGCAAATTGAGAAAGTTTTTGTAACTGTGTTTCTGAATCGGTTAGGGCCGGAACTAATACATGGCGAATTACAAGAGGAACCTTCTGTTTTTCTAAAAATTTTGCAAAAGAAAGAATATTTTTGTTACTATGGCCAGTAAGTTTTTGATGCTCTTCATCATCCATGTGTTTAATATCCAGTAAAACTAAATCGGTAACGGAACATAATTGCAGCCATAAAGGATCTTCTGCTTTTTCTGGTGAAAACAAAACGCCACTGGTATCCAGACAAGTGTGTATACCCCCAAGTTTTCCTTTTATATGATTTTGCCCTATTTTGTGTTTTTGGGCTTTTGTAAAAAAATCCACTACAAAGGGAAGTTGTAAAAGAGGCTCTCCTCCGGTAACGGTAATTCCACCTTTAGTATAAAATTCTTGACAAGAATCGTATTGAGAAAGGAGTTGTTCTGAGCTAAAGGATTGATTAGGGGCAATTTTCCAAGTGTCTGGGTTGTGGCAATACAAACATCGCATAGGACAGCCTTGTAAAAAAAACACAAAGCGTATTCCAGGTCCATCTACCGTGCCAAAGGTTTCCGTGGAATGTATGTTACCAAGAATATCAGTCATAAAAATAGTATAGCGAAAAATAAGTCTTATTCAATATGATTTTTATAGGTATAATTGCAAAAAAATCAAGAATCCGATATTCTATACCCCTTGCGTATGCAAGAATATCAGACAGTTCGAAATCCTCCTGTCGTTAAATAAAACTAGGAGCGCTTATGCGTAATGAAATTCTCTTAATTCTTTCTGTACTTGTGTGCTATGGTTCTGTATTAGTACTCTTTAAAATTTTCAGAGAGATTGGTCTTTTTACTTGGACGGTGATTGCAACAATTGCTGCCAATATTGAGGTTCTTATTTTAGTAAAAGCCTTTGGTATGGAACAAACCTTAGGTAATGTGTTATTTGCTTCAACCTTTTTAGTCACAGATATTTTAAGCGAAATATATGGCAAAAAAGCCGCAAATAAAGCCGTTCTTATTGGATGTGCAACTTCTGCCATCTTTATCATCCTTTCTCAGTATTGGCTTTGCACAAGATTGGGCTATGCCAGCTATGAAAAGCATTTTTTCCAATACCCCCAGAGTTATGTTTGCCGGTTTAATAGCATATGCAATCTCTCAATTGTTTGATGTATGGGCATATCACAAATGGTGGGAATTTACTGAAAAAAAATCAGGAAATAAAAAAACTTTTTTATGGCTAAGAAACAATGGTTCAACTTTAATTTCTCAGTTTATTAATGTAATATTGTTTACTTTTGGTGCATTTTTGGGAACCTATTCAATTGATGTTCTTATATCAATTACTGCAGCAACTTATGTTATTTATATAATTATAAGGGATAAAAAAAACTGGGTGAGAAATCTTTTTAGATATCTCACCTAGGAATTAATTAGAAGAAAAAGAAAACTAAGAATTACTTGGGACATAAGAGGTTAGATTTTATCTTTTATTCTATTCATTTCTAAATTTAGAGCACCAATAGAGAGCAGTATTTCTTGTAATGATAATAATAATGATATAAATAGACTTATCAAACTTAATGCAAATACAATTTCTGCGGGTACTATTTTTGATAAGAAGATTAAAAACATACTTACTACACATAGTGAGAAACTAACTACCCCAAATATCTGTGTATATTTTATAATGCTTAATCGTATCTTGAAGTTTTGAATCTGTTTTAATATATTTTCGTCTTTTTTTTCTTCATAGATTTGAATGTGCTGACGAATTAAGCTTGCAACGGCGAGAAAACGATTAGTATAGGCCAGCATTAACAATGAAATAGCTGAAAATAATACAGTTGGTGTCGATAAATTAAAATCCATGAATTTTCCCCTTGTTGTTGGATATTTTAATAACTTCTGAGGTTCATTGTTTCTGTACTTGCCCACTCTGTCAAGTCTTTGTCCTTGTGGAGACGTTGCTGTATGATTTGCGGCTTATAAAATTAACTGATATACTTTTGTTCATGTTACATTCTTTTTTAAACTATCTTGATTCAATTCCTCTTTTAAAAGAGGGGGTTATTCTTTTTCTCTTAGTGGCCATAACCGCAATTCTAAAACTGGTACTGTCACATATCGTTATACCTGTATTAAAACGACTTGCCTACAGAAGTGAGGCAAAATGGGACGACATTCTCTTTGGACAAGGTTTTTTTCGCCATCTTATTAACTTTTTTACGGTACTTTTTTTCTATTCTTTTATGGGACTCTGGATGAACACTGGCACTACTCTGTTCCATATTATGAATGCTATGGCACAAATTCTCCTAATTATATACATATTGCTTACTTTTTTTGCATTTCTTGACACCGTTCGCGAACTTACAAAACAAAAATACTCTAAAACACCTCTTGTAATACTTTTTCAAGTTGTAAAAATTACTCTTGCAAGTATTGCTGTAATAATAGCCATTTCAATTCTTGCTGGCCGTTCTCCAGCCCTCATCGTAAGTGGGTTAGGGGCCATGACAGCAGTCCTCATGCTTGTATTCAAAGACCCCATTGTGGGCTTTGTGGCTGGAATACAGCTTTCCGCAAACAAAATGCTTGCACTTGGGGACTGGGTAGAAATGCCAAAATACAATGCCGATGGTGATGTTGTGGAAATAACCCTAACCACCGTAAAAGTGGCAAACTGGGATAAAACAATTACTACCATACCAACCTCTGCTTTTATTACTGACTCATTTAAAAACTGGAAAGGAATGTTTGAAACCGGTGGAAGGCGTATTAAACGTTCAATTTATATTGATGCAAGTACCGTTAAATTTCTTTCGATAGAAGACATTGCTCATCTTAAACAACTAGACCTTCTAAAAAACTACATGGACCAAAAAACAGCTGAAATTTCTAAACATAACCAAGAACATCAAGTGGACCCACATGTACCAATTAATGGTCGCCAGCTTACTAACATCGGAACCTTTCGTGCCTACTTGAACTACTACATTACCAACCATCCAGCTATTCATAAAAATTTAATAGCCATGGTGCGCCAACTCCAGTCTACCCCAGAGGGAATTCCCATGGAAATCTACTGTTTTACTGCGGATACTCGCTGGGTCTACTACGAAAACATTCAGGCCGATATATTTGATCATATCTACGCCGTTGTTCCAGAATTTGGTCTACGTATCCATCAAAATCCAGGCTCTGCGGATCTCATCAAAGCCGCAACCATCATCAAATCCTAGAGTATTGGAGGATATCTATGGCAACACTACAAGTACGTGATATAGATGACAGATTATATAATTTCCTTAAAACTCAAGCGAAACTGCAGAACAGATCAATTAGTCAGGAAGTAATAACAATCATACAGAATCATTTAAATTCAAATCAAAAACAAACAAAGAATGCGACATTAGAGTTCCTTTCTCTTGAAGGTGGATGGAAAGATGATAAAGAAGCGGATGAAATAATAGGTGACATAAGAAAAAATCGTACTCAGTCCAACAGATTTGAAGAGAACAATAGAAAGCATTTCTCACGAGTTCCCGATTTAGTCCTAGAGCAGTGGGAAAAAGAAGAAAAATGAAAAGTACTGAAAATAGTGTACTCAATAATATCGATAAGATTCATACCACTACAATGGGTTTCGGTCGTATCAAGAAAAATCTGCAATTAAGTACTGAAGATGTTGTTGGTTGGTGCAAAAATAAAATTACCGATAAAAAAAGCCTAATAACAAGGAAGGGTAAAAATTGGTATGTTACAAATGATAATTATGTGATTACCATTAATGCCCATAGTTATACCATTATTACAGCCCATGTTGTTAAACCAAGAGTTGATGAAAAACTTAAAGAGGAAGTATCTGAAATTTATGAAAATTTTGGCATTGATCTTCCTACTGCCATAAGAATCTTCTTTAAAAAGAGTGTTTCTGTACAAGGTTTACCATTTGATTTAAGAAATACTGACTTACATGAAACAAAGAGAAGATGGAATATCTATGAACAAGCACGCGAGATAATTCAAGAACAAAATAGTGAAGAAATGAGTCTTGCGCAAATTAATAATGAAATAAATGCCACGCGAAGCGAATCAAAAGAATGAATGACAAAAAACTATATTTTGTAATCATTGTACACTCGTTCCACGCCTTTTAACACTGCATTTTTATGATATACTTTCATATCTGGGAGATTAATATAAATGTCTAATGAAATATCCCCTTTACCAAACAATTCAAAAATTCTTATGTACACTACTGCTGACGGTGTTACAAAAATAGAAGTTATGTTTGATAACGATACTATCTGGCTTTCTATTGACCAGATGGCAGAACTTTTTGGACGCGACAGAAGCGTTATAGGAAAACATATCCGCAATGTTTTAAAAGAAAGTGAGCTTGATAAAAATTCAGTATGGGCAAATTTTGCCTACACTGCTAAAGACGGTAAAAACTACAATGTAGATTTTTATAATCTGGACATGATAATATCTGTCGGCTATAGGGTTAATTCCTTACGTGGTACACAGTTCAGAATCTGGGCTACGAATGTGTTAAAAGAATACATGAGAAAAGGTTTTGTTTTGGATGATGAGCGGTTAAAAAATTTAGGTGGGGGAAACTACTTTGAAGAACTTCTCGCTCGTATTCGAGACATCAGGTCTTCAGAAAAAGTGTTTTGGCGGAAAGTCCTAGATATTTATTCAACAAGCATTGACTACAGTCCAAAGTCAGAACTTTCACAAATCTTCTTTAAGCAGGTCCAGAACAAAATGCACTGGGCTGCACACAAACACACCGCGGCAGAAATTATTTATCAGCGGGCTGATATAAAGAGTCAAGTAGAAATGCTCAAAAATGGCTAAATAAAAATGTACAC
>CALNCH010000176.1 GCA_937875245.1 uncultured Spirochaetaceae bacterium | reverse complement strand
GAATTTCAGCAAATAATCAGTAGTTCTGGAAGCAACATCTTGGATACAGAGGCGAAAAAATTAGTAGAAAAACTTTTTCCCCTAGAAATCCAAGACGGTTTCAATCTTCAATATGCACAAAAAGAATTACCCTTTACTAATACCATAACCATTAGCTATGTATTGAACTAAAAAATCTTGTTTGCATACTCCTTTTAATAGCAATTGATATTTTTCTTGATATAGAGAATAATAGCATTACGCAAAAATGCTTCTAGAAGCAAAAATAAGGAGCAGAGCTCACTCCACTTCTGGTGAATAGTTTAATTTTTAATTATACACCTGCGTGTTTACACAAGGCCTTAAAAGTTTCGTCGCTAATATCATGCTCAATCTTACAAGCATCACTATATGCTATCTCTTCTGATACCCCTAGCTTGATAAAAAAATGAGCAAGAATTTTATGTCTATTGTAAATAGTATCAGCGATTTTTTTACCTGAATCTGTAAGAGTAATAAAACTTGACTTATCCATTTCAATAAAACCTTCATCCCGAAGTTTTTTCATTGCAACGCTAACACTTGGTTTAGAAACATTCATATATTCTGCAATATCAACAGAACGAACGTAACCATTTTTTTCTTTTAAAATCTGCATAGATTCTAAGTAGTCTTCTAGGGATTCACCCAATTCTTTTTTATTCAAACAAACTCCTACAATGAGAAGAAAATAATTTTAATTAGACTTGACTAATTATCACAAGAACTATATAAATAAACTAACAATAATTAGCCATATCTAACTAGTATTATATACTTTTTACTTTGTTTAGTCTAGTTAACCTTAGGAGGATGAAGTGATGCCTTTATCAGTAGCTCGCGCAGGCGAAAAAGTAATCGTTTTTAAGACTGGGGGGGATGATAGCATACGGCAACATTTAGCTGATATGGGTTTTGTTCCTGGAACAAGTTTGAATGTAATATCCCAGCACTCTGGTGATGTAATTGTAAATCTGAAAGAAAGCCATTTAGCCATAACAAAACAACTGGCCCAAAAAATAATGGTTACTGAAGTTCGTTAATGTAATGGAGGAAAAAATATGAAACTAAAAGACTGTAAAGTCGGATCAACGGTTACCGTTAAAAAAATTAACGGTGAAGGTGGAATCAAACGCCGCATTATGGATATGGGTATTACCAAAAACACTGATTTTTATATCAGAAAAGTTGCGCCTTTGGGAGACCCAATTGAAATTACCGTACGGGGTTTTGAACTTACCCTTCGAAAAGATGATGCAGATATTCTTGATGTAGAGGAGAAACGCTAAAATGGCAGAAATTAAAATTGCATTAGCAGGTAACCCAAACTGCGGAAAAACAACTCTTTTTAATAATCTAACAGGTGCGAACCAGTACGTTGGAAACTGGCCCGGAGTTACGGTAGAAAAAAAAGAAGGAAAATTTAAGGGAAATAAAAGTACTATAATTCAGGATTTACCTGGTATTTATTCACTGTCCCCCTATACTCCAGAAGAAATTGTATCTCGAAACTATCTTATAGAAGATAAACCTGATGTAATTTTAAACGTAATTGATGGTACAAACATTGAACGTAACCTATATCTGTCTACACAGCTATTAGAAACAGGAATACCTCTTGTATTAGCCGTAAATATGATGGACTTGGTAAACAAGAATGGCGATAAAATTGATTTTAAAGCTCTTGAAAAAGCTCTTGGTTGCAAAGTGTTACCAATTAGTGCTTTGAAAGGTGAATCTACAAAGAATGTTGCAGAAGTTGCCATTGAATCTGCTCATGTAACAGGCAATACTTTTCATCCCCATGTATTTACCGGTTCTGTTGAACATGCAATTGCTCACATCGAAGAATCAATTCAAGGAAAAGTTCCAGATTCTCAAATCAGATGGTTTGCCATTAAAGTTTTTGAAAGAGACGAAAAAGTTCTTGAGAAAATGAATCTCACTGAAGAAGAAAAACGACATATAGAAGAACATATTGCAGATTGTGAAAAAGAACAGGATGATGATGCCGAATCAATTATTACAAATCAACGATATGAATACATTCAAAAATTAGTAGGAAAAACAGTTGTAAAAAAGAATGCAGAAAAGCTTACTACTTCTGACAAGATTGACCGTGTTGTTACAAACCGAATTCTTGGTATTCCTATTTTTCTTTTTGTAATGTGGTTAGTTTACTGGTGTTCAACAGGTGCCGGTTTTGGAACAATGGGAACAGATTGGGTCAATGATGTTCTTTTTGGAGAATGGATTTTAGGTGGTACTCAGACCTTCCTAGAAAACGCTGGTGCAAACCCCATTCTTATTGACTGTATTGTAAATGGTATTCTCGGAGGACTGGGAGCAGTATTAGGCTTTGTGCCTCAAATGGCTGTACTTTTCCTTTTACTTTCAATTTTAGAAGACTGTGGTTACATGGTGCGAATTGCCTTCGTTATGGACAGAGTGTTCCGACGATTTGGACTTTCAGGAAAATCTTTTATACCAATGCTGATTTCTTCGGGATGTGGAATTCCAGGAATTATGGCAAGTCGTACAATTGAAAACGAAAATGATCGTCGCATGACAATTATGACAACTACTTGGATTCCTTGTGGTGCAAAACTTCCTGTTATTGCATTAATGGCTTCCGTAATTGGTGCACGACTTACCGGAGCAAATGCAAGTTGGCTTGCTCCAGTCATGTACATTACCGGAGTTTCAGTGGTTTTATTGTCTGCAATCATGCTTAAAAAAACAAAATACTTTCATGGTCCTGCCGCTCCTTTTATTATGGAATTACCTCAGTATCATATACCACAGCTTAAAACAGTTTTATTACACGCTTGGGAACGCTTACGAGGTTTCTTGGTAAAAGCTGGAACAATCTTGTTTGTTGCTTGTCTTGTGATGTGGTTCCTTTCTAGCTACGGATTTGCCGATGGAAGCTTTACTATTGTAGATGCTGCCGATTCAATTCTTGCAAAGATTGGTGGTGTACTTAGATACATCTTTATACCTTTAGGATTTGGTGGTGTAGAAGGTGGATGGCAAGCAGCTGCTGCATCACTTTCAGGATTTAGTGCAAAAGAAGCTATTGTTACAACAATGGGTGTTCTTGCAAATGTTACAGAAGAACTTGTAGAAGATGGCGACATAGTAGGAATGGCTGTAAGTGGATGGTTCCCCACAGCTATCGCAGCTTTCAGCTTTTTGCTTTTCAATATGCTTAACAGTCCCTGCCTTGCCGCTATTTCTACAATGGCAAATGAACTTAACAATAAAAAGTGGTTCTGGTTTGCCATTGTATTTCAGAATGCATTTGCATACGTTATTACATTGATTGTATATCAAATGGGAATGCTCTTTGCACATGGAGTATTCGGAATAGGTACTGTTTTTGGTTTTGTCTTTCTTGCAGCAATTCTTTTTGCCTTGTTCAGAAAGAATCCATATGCAGAAATAAACAAAAGATAAACTAATAACAACCAATAGGAGGTTTGTATGTTAGTAACTATTATTTGTATTGCTATTTTGTATGGTCTCTCAGAATCGCATATTTGCCTGTAAAACCTGCCTGTTGTGGTGGTTGCTCCGGCTTTTCGGATGAAAGCTGTGGTTCTAGCCACTAATTAAAAAAGAAAGACTTGTATTGCTCAATGAGTAATGCAAGTCTTTTTTTTATCATATCGTGAAATGCACCCCTAAGATGGGACACGTTAAATAAGCTGATTTTAAGGAAAATCCGGAAAAACAAACTCGGGGTTATGAGCCATAGCTTCTAAGCGAGTTTTAATTTTTTTCCAATTAAAAGAATTATTGAGTAGTTGAACCTCTTCTGTTTCAAAGTCGATATCAGAGAAATAGAGCAAGGCTTTTAAGGGCGATAAAATCGTAGTACCAGTATATTTTTTTTCGTAAAAAGAAAGCATGTCATTAAGAGAAAATTTTGTTGATAGATATGCAATATCGACAAAATCCTTGACTCGTGTTCCATTATCAGTAATCGCAGATAATTTCATTGCTACAATATCTTCAAGGCTAAGCATTCGTATTCTATTATTATCATAAGTTTCTATGGGTCGTATAAAAGGATAATTATAGGTAATACAATCAATAAAAACTCCGTCAATAAACCCTTTAAGAGTATTTTTAGATTCAAACGAACTTTGAAAGTTATAGTTTTGTGCGAGATGAGTTCTCAACTCGTTTATGTCAAAATCTTTTTGAGTAAATAAATCTAAATCAATACTAGTTCTATGTCCAATTCTTAATGCGATAGATGTCCCACCAACTAAATAAAAATCCTTAAAATTTGTATCATCCATCAGTTGTACTAGTAATGTATATGTTGCACCCGTGACTGTTGATTTTTGTAGCACTGCATATCCTCTTTTTTTATTTCAAATAAAACATTTACAAGAGATAGACTTTTGGGGCTTAAATGAGGAACTTGCAAAAGTATTTTTTTTACGTTTTCAAATCCATCATAAAGCTGTAGCATTGCATACCAGTCTTCTTCTCGTCCGTATTCAATGACTCGCTGAACAACTGTTTTTTTCATTTTTTCCCAGGACCAAGTTGGAGACAAGGTATTATATTCCCATAATATGTGAGCACTAATATTTTCTTTTTTATGTGTTTCCCAATCTCCAAAAAACATATTTTTAACGCCCTTTAAACTAATTATACTACATTAGTAGCTTTCTTTTAATACTATTTTCCAGAAGAAAATTCCTAATCAGATTATAGAGCCCAGTGATAAAAGTACTCTTTTTACCACTGGGTTTTATAGAATTAGCTAGCTGTATTTCCGCTCTTATTATCAAGATTAATAGCTTGTGTTTTAATAATATCCCCGAGTGGAGCTTTATTGTCTGTAATTGTTCCACCGGTCCAGTTCATAGTTGACCCTTCTTTTCCATCGATTATATAACCATTTATAGCATAATTGTTTTTGATAATACCACCAGAATAATTAAATGTAGCACCAGCATACAGATAAACTGCTGCACCATATCTAGCTTTATTATCGGATATTTCTCCACCTTGCATATTAAAAGTACCGTTTACTGTTATTATAGCATCCCCATTGCTATAAAACCCCTTAATATAACTCCCTTCTGTCATTACAAAAGTAGCCCCTGTGGCTACTGTAACAGCATGAACTTCACTGTTTCCAAAACTTGCACCTTCAAGCGTTATATTTTTTCCTAATGTTAGTGTTCCACCGTCTGCTACCGTTATTAAAGAAGCTTTATCTGGATAATTAGTAGGTACAGAAATAGTGCACTTATCATCATCATCCGCAAAGAAGGTAACATTTGCACCTTTTGGTATCGAAATAGAATCAGTATCTATTAAGGATATTGAATCTGTTAGTTTTATTTTAACACCTTTGTTATCAGTTACACTCTGAGCAATAGCAGCATTTATACCAGTAATACTGTCACTTTCTATGGTTATTTTTTCAGAAATACAGCCTTCACTATCTATAAAGAATTTATCAAGTGCATCACGCAATTCAAATTTTTCAACTTCCTCAGCAAGAATAGCGTTGCTACCATCAGATAAGGCAAGTACACTTACCCCAGACTCATATTTTTCTGGTTTAATCACTGCTACAGGAGAACTGGCTGTAAGGGGCTGTCCCACCAGAATTTTTTTACCAGTAACAAGATACACATCACTATCACTAGAAACTCTAGCCTTTTGATTCATAATAAAAGTGTCATTTACAAACACACCAGACCCATTAACGCCAGTATTTTTATCAATCACAGAATCCCCGAATAGGCTAACACTACCGCCAGCAATATATATTCCTCCACCATTTTCAGCAGTATTGCTACCAATCACAGACTTGTCGTATAGGAGAAGAAAGCCACTAGCAACATAGATTCCACCACCATTGTTAGTTGCTACATTTGTCGTTATTGTGGAATAGTTCAGGT
>CALNCH010000175.1 GCA_937875245.1 uncultured Spirochaetaceae bacterium | reverse complement strand
CATAAGCAGTAAAGAGCACTAAGGTTTTCCCCTGAGAAGCCCGTACAAGCATCACAAGGGCCTCTTCTATCCAAGGTTGAAATATAGCGTCAGAGGGTAAAGGTGCGTCCGTCGGTATGGCAAAAAGAACATTTTTTTTATAAGGAAAAGGAGAAGGAAAATTTCCTTCAAGAACTCTTTCACCCTCTTGAAATAAAATACCTGTTCGTTTTTTCCAAAAATTACAATCATGGGCTACTTGTATAGTGGCCGAGGTACAAATCACAGAATCAAGGGGCTCATACACTCCAGAATTCAGCATAGGTGCAATATCTAAAGGTGTTTGTATAAATTTGGGATACCATACATTATTATTTGTACCACTTAATTTATTTTTTTCAATCCAAAATACTGTTTCTGGTTTTTCATCCCAGGATAAAAAGTTTTTACACAGATTTGAGGCAGTATCTAGCCTTCGTAATACTTGCTTTGTTTCCCAAACTTGATCTAAAGCACTATCTTCTTCACTAATTCCATCTAAAACAACGCGTACAACGCTAGTAAATTGGCTTAGATCTTCCCTCAATTTCTTCATGGCAACTAACAAATCAGAAGATAAAGCTTCTGTTTGTTGACATAATCTCCATGTATAGTTATTTCCTAATAAGGTAAGTGCCACTTGTTCTAATGCATCCATATGAGTCCGTATTGACTCAATTAAACCATAAATTTCTTGAATATTACTGGCTTCAGAAGATACTGCTTCTAAAGTAAAAAGCAAACCAGCAGTAGCTCCTCTACGGGTACGATAAATTAAGTTAAGTTGTTTTAATATCTTAAAACGAGTAACCGTTTCAGAAAAAAAACTAGTAGCTGCTCCTTCTATTCCATGGGCCTCATCTAAAATCAAACGCTTAAAAGAAGGTAAGACAGCAGTATCATCATATCCTACCCCCATTAACCTCATCTCTATATCTGCAAATAGTAAATGATGATTTACTATCAAAATTTGAGCATCAGAAGCTTCTTTACGTATTTTCATTACAAAACAGTTTTCTCGGTGAGGACACCTCATTCCCTTACAGGCATCGGATTCAGAATTAATTTTTTGCCATAAACTTTCTGAAGGCATAAAGGATAAATCAGATCGACTTCCAGTACCACTTTCTTGTGCCCATTTGTAAATTTTATCCAATTCTTCAGTTTCTTCGGAAAACAAATCCTTTTCATTCATTGTATCCCCAAGCCGTCTTAAGCAAACATAGTTTTGTCTTCCTTTTATCAATACTGTTTTTATTTTTTTACCTGTTACTTTTTCTGCATTGGGAATATCTTTTTCATACAACTGTTGTTGAAGGTTTATAGTTCCAGTAGAAATTACTATTCGTTCTTTGTTTTTTAATGTCCATAATATTGCTGGAATGAGATAGGCGTATGATTTTCCAACTCCTGTCCCTGCTTCAAAAACACCAATTAAGTTTTCATTTAAGGATTTACAAACAGATTTTACTAATTCTAACTGACTACTTCGTTCTTCAAAATAGGGGCTTATTTTTTCTAGTGGTCCACCGAAAGATAAATAACTTACCACCTCAAGCTCATCTAACTTTTCTATTTTTTTAGGTTTAATGGGTTCAACAACAACATATAGCTCATTAACATCATTATTTACAATATAAAAACCTTGCCCATTTTCAGCACAATGGGAGGCAATAGACATATCAGCTTGAGAAGGATATAAAATTCCAGAAGGATGATTATGAAGTAAAACTGAATGATTAAGACTTTCTAGATGGAGAGGAACCGAATTTTCGTTACCTCTAGCATGAATTGAAATGGTATGCAGAATACTATCTTCATTGATATTACCAGTTGCAAAAACTTCATTCCCAGAAGCATCTTGAATTGATTCTCGAAATGTCGTTATAACAGATTCAGTAATACGAGAAAAGATATCCATAGAAACTCCCAAAAGAAAAAAAAAGACCGGTTAATAACCGGTCTTAAACATCTCCTAGGGGAATTGAACCCCTGTTGTCGGGATGAAAACCCGATGTCCTAACCACTAGACGAAGGAGACATCAGAGTGTCTGGCATTAATGCCTGACATATGAGAATATACCAAAGAGACAAAAAAGTGTCAATTACTTTTCTATTTTTTTTAAAACATTTCCTTCTTGGCTTTTATAGCCTCATACAGATTCCTAGAATCACCATCATCCAAACCAAGCTTATTAGCTTCCATTAAATCAGCTAACGCTTTATCATTTTCTCCCAAGTTATAATAAGAAAGTGCTCTTCTATAATAAACATGACTTTGATACAGATTAATTTGAAGAGATTTATTAAACCATTCTATTGCCTCAATATCATTTTTCATAAGACTACTAGCAATAAGCCATTCCCCGATGTTTGTATATAACTGATAAAACAATATTATTAGGTTCCGGTTTTGAAGAGATAATTTGAGTGTAAATATAAATAGCTTTTGGTAAATCACCGTTATTATGAGAATGAATTGCCTCAAGAATCATATCATCGATGGTACCTTTTACATATTTAGATGAAGAAGGTTTCACTTCATATTCAATAGTATTTTTTGTAATAGAATTACCTTCAGAAAATCTTTCTC
>CALNCH010000174.1 GCA_937875245.1 uncultured Spirochaetaceae bacterium | reverse complement strand
ACAAGTTACCGATAATTTAAAAGAGGCAATTGCTTCTCTGTCAGATAAAATTACTCAGACTTTAGAGCAGTTAGACGAGAAGACAAGGGCAAATACTGAAGAAATAAATACATTAGTAAATGAAAAGTATACAGAAACAAATGCTAGACTAGATTTGTTCAAAAATAAATTTGAAGAAAATGCAGAATCTATTTTGTCACAAACAAAAGCAGAATTTGAAAATATTGTGGTAAAACAAGAAGAACAAATTAATCAATCAAAAAATAAAATTATTCAATTTACCCAGCAATTAAAGGAAATAGAAACTTCAATAGCCGAAAGTCAGGAATCAAATGAACAAAGCTTGGCTCAATTACAAAATTCCCTTGAAACAAGGACAAATACGGTAGAAGAAAACTTTGAAAACACCATAACTTCGTTACAAGCACACCTCAATACCGTATTAGGAGAATTAAAACAGCAAGTAGGTTCTACTACAAACAATATACATACTACCCTTGAATCTGAGATTGCTGGGCTATCAGAAAAATTGCAAGAAAAAACCAGTCATTTACAGCAGTTAGTAATAACGCAATGTAGTGAATCAAAAGTTTATTTTAATGAAAAAATAGCAGAAATGGACAAAGATTTAGATTTCGCGAAGAATGAGATAGGCAGAACAAACACCGTAAAAGCCGAAACTTTTTTCTCTGAAATGGATTCAAAAATTGAAGCAAGTAAAAAAGACTTGCAATATCGTATTGAACGCCTAGATGTTGTAGGGAATGATATAAATCAGTTGGAAGAGCAGTTACGTATTCTAATTACTAATTCTCAAAACAAGGTTGCATCAGAGTTTCAGGATTTTTCAGCTCAACAGATTCTAGATCAAAAAGACTTTGAAAAATCTATGGGAGAGGCCTATATGACCTTAAAATCTCATATGGAAAGCTTAGACAAAGAGTTGAATGAATTAAAAACTCGTGCTTATGATAATGTTTCTGAAAAACTCAAAGTATTTGAAGAAGATTTTGCGGTAGATTTGCATAACAGAAGTGAAGCTTTGAATACTGACCTTCTAAAATGGAAAGAAGAGTTAGATGTAAAACTTATCTCCATTACTCATGAATTTGAAGATGAGAGACATCAGATGGAAGGAAAATATTCTGAAGATTTTAAGAGCAGATTTACTCTTATTCAAGATAAAGTAAAAGAACAAACTTCTCGTATCGATGCAGTTTTACATCAATCTCAAGATGAATTGACTACAAAACTTAATTCAATTGATGTAAATGTAAAAGACTTTTTTGAAAAACAAACTCAGGCTATGGAAACTGCTCGTATAAAAGCAAATGAGTTTATAACAAAAGAATTAGAAGAACAGGGTAATAGTGTCAGTCAACAGTTAACGCGATTTGAAAGAGATATAACCAGTCAATTATCTCAACTAGCACAATCAGTGGCTGCCTCAGAAGAAGAAACAAATGGTTCTTTGGATGTAATTGTAACTGATTTTAATTCTTGGCGCGATCGCTTGAATACCCAATTTAACGAAACAAAAGCCCTTTTCACCGAAAAGATACAGGCTCTTACACAGTCATCTGAAGAGACTCTCGCACAAATTCAACAAGTATTTGAGTCCGATGTAGCATCCTATACAACTAAAACTCATGCCGAACAAGCTCAAATTCAATCTGATTTACTGCAATTAAAGGATCAGGCAAAAGCTTCTATTGCAGGGTATGAAGAACGTTCTTCTCAACTATTAGAAGAATTCCAAAAAGCCTATGGTGTGATGTTAGACGATACCCAGCGAAGAATTCGAGAAGAAAATGCAGATGCAGAACAGAAACTTCGATCTTTAAAAGCAATGGTTCAAGAAGTTAGAGAAAAGAACGAGGATTCTCAAGAGAAGATGGTATTGAAAATACAAACAGAAGCCAATGTGTTAAAAATGAATATGGACGAGATTGATAAGCGAATGAAGCAGTTTATTTCTCAGACTCAGATTTTTGAAAAAGCTGATGAGCTTAAGGAAAACTTGGAATCCCAAATGGCAGAGTTACGAACCCATATTTCACGTTTTGATAACTTTAAACAAGTAACAGAAAACATTGAACAGCAATTTACTAAAGTGCGAAAAATGGAAGAAGATGCAACTGCTAAGTTACAGCGTTTTTCCAGTGAAAAAGGTAGAGTAGATGCATTGGAATCTGATTTTAATAGATTGATGTCCTTATCAAGTTCCATGGATCAAAAGATTTCTGAGTTAAAGAGTACCAATGATGATTTGCAGGTATTGCAATTAGAAGTACGACGTTTCCAAGATACTCTTTCTGATATTTCTGGACGATATGATAGATTAGAAAAAAAGAACTCTGTGCTAGAACAAACTATAACAGGGGTAGATAAGACCTTTGAGAATTTAAAAGAATTGGAAAAGCGTTTAGCAGACTGTAATCAAAAATCTATTCAGTTACCTTCTGTAGTCCAGAACTTACAAATTGATATAAATCGTTTGTTGGAAAACAGTGGACGGATTTCCGATGTAATGGAAAAATTAAATAATTTGGATACCATTCTTTCTGATGCCGATACCCACATTGAAGAAGTGCAAAAATCCAGAGATTGGATTGTGAGAACTGAATCCAGATTAGGAGAATTAACAAAAGAAGCCCAGGGTCAAGTTAAGCTTTTTGGTGATCTAATGAAAGGCAATAATCAAAAGAAAAATGATGTAGGGGCTCCTCCTGTTGCAGTACGAGAAAATGTAATTAAACTTGCAAGACAGGGATGGAAACCGGAAGAAATTTCTAATAGTTTAGGGTTATCTCGAGGAGAGGTAGAACTGATATTAGATTTCTTTGGTAGTAATAATGGGTAATTATTACTTAGCGTAAACTACTTTAAATTCTTCAAATACTATGGGCATTGAGGATGAAAACTCATAGCCCATAAGAGCACCATCTTCTTCTAAATATTGGATGTGAGATTCTCTCCATTCTTCCATGGTACTTGCGTTCCCTTCTTTTTTTGCCATTTCCCAAGTTATATTGTTAAATTCAATAATTTGTACATCTATAGTTTCCAATATAGCGACAGGCTTTCCATAATAGTCAGTAAGAACAGAAAACTGCCCTTTTTGAGGTAGTGGTTCAAAATCAATTTCCATACTTTCTAAACTACAGGTATTTGCTTTTTTTTCACCAGACAGAACCATTTGAATGAACAAATTACACTCTTCTTCATCTAATCCAAAGGTAATTTCGCCTCCAAAAGAAGTTTCTTTAGTGGTTCTACCAGATTCGTTCAAATACAGGTTAAAGTATTGGTCTATTGTTAAATTCACGATTAATCCTCCTTGGAAAGCAAACAGGTTGCCCATACAGCGATAGCTTGGGAAGTTCCAATCTCTCCTAGCTTTTCTCCAGTTTTGGCTTTTACAAAAATTTGTTCAGGGGAAACACAAAGTATCTTTGCTATAGAAGTAATAACCTCTTTACGCCAAGGTAAAAACTTTGGCTTTTCTAAAGCGATAACACAATCGAGATTTTCTAATTTCCAGTTTTTTGTTTTAATTTTTTCCCAAGCAGTAGAGAGGAATACCTTTGAATCTGCACCTTTCCACTGGGGATCAGAAGGAGGGAAAAACTCACCAATGTCTCCTAATCCAGCCGCACCTAGTAAAGCGTCCGTAATTGCATGTAAGAGCACATCACCGTCTGAATGGCCATCCTCGCCTATCTGAGAGGGAATTTCAAGGCCCCCTAGTAAAAGAGGACGTCCTTCCACCAATCGATGTAAGTCATAGCCTAATCCGATACGAATCATATGCTATTCTCCTACAATTTTTTCTATATCTTTTTGGTAAGTAATTTTAATGTTTTCAGCACTACCTGTTGTAACTTTTACATCACCACAGTATTTTCCCCAAATTTCAGTGTCATCTGTATAGTTTGTACCATCTAATGAGGCTTTTTTATGTGCTTCAAGTAATTTAGCATACATGAAACCTTGGGGAGTTTGTACTGCAGCCATTTGGCGTCGCTGAAGGTGTCTAACAATCATGCCATCTTCTGACACTTCTTTTTGTGTATCCACAGGAGGGAGAGCAGGTACTGCCGCTTCAAAAGTTACCACAGACTCAATCACTTCAGTAATCAAATCAACAGCTACCCATGGTCGGGCTGCATCGTGAATTAAAACAATATCAGGAGGGTCATTTTCCAAAGCTTTTAAAGCATTAAAAACACTTTCTTGACGTGTTTTTCCGCCCTCCACCAGTTCTAATTCAGTGTGTTGTTTTTCAAGTTGTTCTCTTACAAAGGCAGATTCAAGTAATGCCTTTTTCGTGTCCTCAAAAAAATCAGCATTTGCAGTTATGATAAGCCGTGAAAAGGAAAAATCGGATTTTTTATTAATGGCCACAAAAAATGCTTCCGCTGAAATAGAAAGAACGGTACCACCAATTTGAGTTGGAAATAATAAAGAATGCATTTTAATAAATTCTTTTTTTATATCCATTCCTAATCGAGAAGAGGTTCCTGCTGCTGCTAAAATAACTGCTATTTTCATAAACTAATCTTCATTATCCCCTGTATCGTCATCATCTTCTTCATCAGACTCTGCCGGTATATCATTTTCTTCAAGAAATTCATCGTCATCATCATCTGGGGCAAAGGGATTCTTTATACCGGATGAATGTTTTTCAGAAGTAGAGCCTAATGGTTCTAAATTTGCATGAATTAAAGATTGTACTTCTTTTATTGGTTTGTCTAAGGCAAAGGAGATTTCGTCTTCTAATAATTTTTTTGCAGAATCATATAGTTTTCGTTCAAGAATTGGTAATTCTTTTACCTTGCTACGATGATATAAACAGCGTACGATAGTAGCAATATCACTTACACTACCTTTTTTTAACAAATCAAGGTTCATTTGATATCGCAATTTCCAGTCTGATGTAATAGGTTCGAATTCTTCACCTATCATATCCAATGCTTGTTGTGCTTCTTCTTGAGAAACGATTGCTCTGATTCCTAATTCTTCGCATTTATCAACAGGAACCATGACGGTCATGTCAGATACTTCTAAATAAATAACATAGTAAAGAATAACAGAACCTTTGAAAGTTCTTTCTTTAATTTCATCAATTTTTCCTACGCCTTGGCTAGGATAAACAACTTTCTGATTTACTTGAAAGGTCGTATTTATATCACTCATATTTAATCATAATAGCATAAATTTTGATTCTGGTCAAAGTAGACAAATCCAGGATTATCAGCATTCTTTCCAAAATACATGTTTTTGAAAGGATGTAAATCTAATCCATTTGAATACCAACCTCGTAAAGTATAATCCACTGCGTGCAATGAAACAGGATGGGATATGGGAAGTATGATTCCCTCATCTAACAACAGCTGTTCAGCTTCTCCCAGTTTTTCATAACGCTTATTTGCATCAGTTAGTTCACTGGCTGTATTAAGTAAGGCTTCAAATTCTGAATTTTCCCATTGGGTTACTTTAAGACTTGAATCCTTCCGAAATAATTCTAAAAAGGCTAAAGGATCGGCAAAATCGCCTATCCAAGTGTAGGTAAAAAGATCTGCTTCCCATCCAGTTAGAGAATTAAGATATCTTTGGTTTGCAGTAAATTCTATTTTTAGTGTTATTCCTAATTGCTCTAAAGCTTTTCCGATAATTTCACTTTGCTTACGACAACGCTCTACATCTGGAATGGCAAAAACCAATTCTAAATCATTGTCTGTGGTATATCCTGCTTCTTCTAAAAGCTCTAAGGCTATATCTAAATCTTGCTCCATTAGACCATACACTTCAGGATATCCATCTAGGGGAAGAAGTAAGGTTGTAGCGATGACAATACTATTTTCTCGTAATTCTTCCCATGGAATCGCCGCGATAAGGGCATTACGAAGTGTTTTATTATTCCAAGGCTCTTTGTCTGCTAAAAAAAACAAAAACTCAGTACTAAATTGAGGGGACATAACAATACTTTTTGTGTCATAAATATTTACAATGTAAAAATCACCGGGAATCCAATGGGCGAATCCGTTGTTAAATGCATATGCATTTTCATCGGGATCATCGGAGAACTCTATTTTTATTGAAGGAAGAGCTACCGCAGCAGAGTCCCAATAATTTTCATTTTTTACAAATCGAATAAAGGCGCTCGTTCTTTCTTCTAAAACAAAGGGGCCAGAAAATACTCGATTATTAGTTGTTGTATGATTTTCTGGAACTACTGAGAATGCATGATGACATAAAATCTTTGAAAAATGTTCAGCTGGGGCAGTTAATTTTACCACAATGGTATTAGCATTTTTACTGGTAATTCCAACTTGAGAAAAGGGAATTAAACCTTGTCGATATTGGTTCATTCCTTCGATACAATCTAGTAAAGATGCAAAGGGAGCGTAGTTTCCTGGTTTGCATAAGGTTTCCCATGAACGAGTTACGTCATAAGCGGTTATAGGGGTATTATCACTAAATGTTGCATTTTCTCTCAGGGTAAAGGTCCATATTTTTTTATCTCGTGATATTTTATAGCCTTGAGCTAAGGCAGGTTCGGCTTCAAGAGTTGCAGGATTGTATACAAAAAGGCCTTCATATAACGCTGTAAGCAGTTGAGCTTCGTTGCTGTAATTTGCAGTATGGGGATTTAAATCAAAATTATGAGTAGATTCTAGGACAACTAGTTCTTTTTGCAGAGTTGGATTTTGTGCGGTTACTATAGTTCCTAGTAACAGAAAAACCCAAAAGAAAAAATGTGCATATATTTTTTTAGACATTAGAAATTCCTAATTTCTTCATTTGTTCTTGTTCATCACGAAGAGCAGTGTATTCTGCTTTTCGCTGATTTGTTTTTACTAAGGTATTTTTCATAGCATTAAGTTCCATTTTAATGCCCTTAACCTTACTTCGGTTTTCAATTTTGACAGCAGTTTTAAAAAAATCATCTACCGCAGATAACAATAACATCATATTATTGCATTCTACAAGCTGAGTACTAATATATTCTAAAATAGCACTTTCGGTCATTGATTCAAATTTCATATAGCCTGGGCTTTTCCTTACAGAAATTGATGCATAAGTTTTATCTCTTTTTAGTAAATCTCCTAAAAACTTATGATATTCAATAATTTCAGCATGTTTCGTTTGTGTTTGGGGTTCGAATACTTGTAATTTATATTCAACGGGACGTTCAGATAAGTTAAATGCTTTTCTTAATAACAGATAAAATTTATCCCAGATACTATTATGTTCAGACTCAAGAAGTTTTTGATTTTCGTCAATTTTGGGAATTATTTGTTCAAGTTGGGTTGAGACTCCACCAAGAGACCGAACTGCTTCCATTATCATTTCTTTTGTATTTACTTCAACTTCTTTTTTTTCTGTTGAAGTTTGCTGAATAGTAAATTTTGCTAACAATGTCTTTTGCCTGTATTCTTTATCAGCTCCATAATCTTCTTTGATTATTTCATCAATAAGTTCTGTATAGAAAGGCTTTTTTCCCATAACTGCTGTAAAATGCTTTTTAATTAGGTGCCTTAAATTTTCAGGAGAACTCCCAATATTTTCTTTAGAAAATTCAGGATGTTCAAAGATATTTTTTCTAACTTCGACTTTATAAACTTCTTTTTGGAATTCTGTTAACCCTTTTAAAATCGAATTTATTTTAATAATACTTTTATTAGAATAGGAGATGGAATCGTTTAGCATACTAATAGAAAGGGGGTCACTTCCCATACGGATAGAGGTAAAACATTCAGCTAAAGACCGTGTGTTTTGTTTTGGAGAGGTCGCCACCATTGAATTCCATTGAAAATAATTATTTAGTTGTACCAGTTTTTTTATTCGATCAACGGTAAGATTGTAAACCGAAAATTTAAAATAATTACACAAAAAATCTAATATAGATTCGTATTCAGATAACCGAGTACCTAAAACAAGAGCCCGATCTGATTCTGAAAAGGAACTTTCATCTGGAATTATTATATCTGTAATCTTTTTGTCGTGTTTGTAGGGATCTGCTTGTACTATACCTTTTTTAATTAACGAGGTGGTAATGTTTTTTATTACTGAGTGGTAATTTCTATATTCGTCCAATAACTTAGGAAGTTCTTGAGAATCGTACCATTGAATTTTTTCGTCTACAGCTTTAAATAGGGCTGTGGTAAAATCTTGAGTATTATCCATAACTGTATTATCGCCAATAAATCCTATTTACACAAGCAAAAGCCCTTTACAATTGACATAAAAGAAGAGAGATTATATCTTTAGTGGGCTACCGCAGGTTGTATCTGTGGAGCAAAGGAATAAATTATGGCACAAGAAAAAAATGAAAAGTTGCAGACTATTCGTCATAGTACCGCACACGTAATGGCAGAAGCAGTTTTAAAATTGTTTCCTGGTTCAAAAACAGCAATAGGACCAGCAATCGATACTGGTTTTTACTATGATTTTGAGTTAAGTCGTCCTATAAAAGATGAGGATTTACCTGAAATTGAAAAAGAGATGAGCCGCATTGTAGGTGGCAATCACGATTTTGAAA
>CALNCH010000173.1 GCA_937875245.1 uncultured Spirochaetaceae bacterium | reverse complement strand
AAAATTCTTTTTTATGTGCAACAGTTATTATCTCTCTTTTTGCTTTTATAGGTTGTGAAAAAACGGATACAAGTCCAAAGAAAATTGCGGTTTTTGTTCCAGGTAATTTAGCGGGAAGTCCTGTCTATGAAATGCTGGCCGCTGGAGCTACGGAAGCAGTTACCGATTATAATGCTGCTATGGAAAGCAAAAACAACTCCTTTTCTCCTGTAGAAATTACTGTTATCGAAGCAGGTACAAATCAAGCGGAATGGTCTAATAAATTAACAGCACTCTGTGCTACCAGTGAATACGATGTAATTATTAGTTCAAATCCATCTTTACCAGATTTAGCAGCCCCCTTAACAGAACAATTTCCTTCCCAAAAATTTATCTTATTAGATGGCTATTATCCAAATAACAGTAACATTACTACTGTTCGTTACAATCAAAGAGAACAAGGTTTTTTAGCGGGTTATGTTGCTGGTTTAGTAACCACTGCATCTGTAGATGAAATGAAATATGCTAATAAAGAGTTAAAAGTTGCTCTATTAGCTGCTCAAGAATATCCTGTAATGAATGAAATTATCCTCCCTTCTTTTATCGAAGGTGCAAAATATGTAAACAAAGATATTCAAGTTGAATTTCGCGTTGTAGGTAACTGGTATGATGCTATAAAAGGGGCAGATTTAGCTCGTTCTTTGTATAATTCAGGAGTAGATGTTATACTACCTATCTGCGGTGGTGCTTCACAAGGTGTATTTGCAGCAGCCAAAGAACTTGGTTTCTATATTACTTGGTTTGATGATAATGGTTTTGGAAAAGCACCAGGTTATGTAGTTTCAAGTGCAGGAATGAAACAAAAACAAATGGCTTATGAACAAACATATGCTTTCTTAGAAAATAAAACTGAATTTGGTACAGCCAGAACAGTGGGTATTGCAGATGGTTATGTTGAATTTATTCTTGATGATCCCATTTTACTTGAAACAGTTCCTGCTACTCTCTTAAACCAGATGAATGATATTTATAAGGCTATTCAATCAGGAAAAATTGTTCTTAATGTAGAATAAAAACTATGAGGTTTGCTATGCACACATTGTCCCTACAATCTATTTACAAATCATATGGTGAAAAAAAAGTATTAGTAGATATTACAACTACCTTTACTAGTGGAACCATAGTAGCTTTGTTAGGGGAAAATGGTGCAGGCAAATCTACTTTGGTCCAAATTCTTACTGGGGAAAAGAAAGCTGATACAGGAATTATTTCTTTAGATGGAGTTCCTCTATCTTTTTCTAATCCTGGAGATGCAAAAAAGGTAAAAATTGAAGCAGTTCAGCAACGCCCCGTTCTAGCTTTGGAATTAACAGTTTTTGAAAATGTTTTTTTAGGGCAAGAAGGCTTAGGTAACAAAACAAAAAAAATGGAAATTTTTAAGAGCCTTTGCCAACGATTATCAGTAGAAATTGATCCTAAAACATATCTATACAAACTACCTGGTGATTTACGTTTTTACACCGCACTTATATCTGCCCTAGTTTCTCATCCAGATTTTTTATTTTTAGATGAACCCTCTACTTCCTTAGATTCTCAACAAAAAGATAATCTCTATACTTTTTTGAATACCATATCAAAAGAAGGAATAGGAATAATTCTTATATCTCACAATATTACTGAGGCCTTAGCTATTGCAAATGCAACACTTTTTTTAAATAAAGGCAGACAAGTTTCTCAGTTACCAAATTTTGAAGTGCATAACCACCCTCTTTCTCTTGGAAAACAGAGTAATATTGAAATTCTTTTCTCAATGAAAAATTTTTCTTATAAACCCTTATGGGGTCAACGCTTAAATGATATTACACTAGAAGTTCCTCAAGGCGCTATTTGTTGTATAACGGGACAAAGAGAAAGCGGTTTAGATAGCTTAGAAAATATTATTACTGGTATGTATACTTATTATCCTTTTAAGAAGAACTTTACAGGAACAATTACATTGCAAAACACTGAATTAACCCAAATAACACCCCAGATATTACGAAATAAGAAAGTAGGTGTCGTTCCATTTGATAGAATAAAGCGTGGATCCAACCCTAAACTAAAAATTAAAGAGATAGTCTGTGGATTCAACAGTAATAAAGACACTAATATTGATGAATACACTAAGGAGATTATTAAAAGAGCTGGCATAGACACAACACCATCAGCCCTAGCTTCCACCCTTTCTGGAGGAATGCTTCAACGACTAATTTTCCAAAAAGAAGTGGCCTTTAGTGAAAAACTACTCATATTATGTGAACCCTTCCAAGGTATGGATTCAAAAACAGCTTTGTCGGTAATGGATGTTATTCATAACTTAGCAAGAGAAGGCAAAGCAATTATTATGCTAACCTCTGAAAAAAATCCTTTAACAACCTATCAAAACAGTCCTTTATTACTTACCTTTTCTTTAGTGGGTGGGAGTTTACAATGAAAAAAAATGCCCTAATCGCTTTGAGTACTGGATTTTTAGTTGCAATATGCATTATTTTTATTAACTCAAAAAGCCCAATAAAAACCAGTATTCAGTTTTTTACTGGCCCCTTTAGCTCTCCTTATTACTTAGGAACATGGCTAAACAATACCACCCTTCTTGCCACTGCCGCTTTAGGTATTTTCATTAGTACTCTGGGTGGAAACATGAATCTTGGAGGAGAAGGACAGATATATGTGGGTGGATTTATTACTGCTT
>CALNCH010000172.1 GCA_937875245.1 uncultured Spirochaetaceae bacterium | reverse complement strand
ATAAGGTAAAATTTCGTTTATATAAATGTTCTTGTCCAGATTTTTTGCACCATAAATGAAATAATCCCATTTTGTTATCGGTGTCATCTAATACAAGTAATTTTATTAGTGCAAAAATGGTGTTTAAGGGGTCACGAACAGCGGCGGGGTGAGTAATATTACCTCCGTTTGAACCTTCTCCTAAAATAGGAACCCTATAGCCTTCTAATCGTAATTCACGAGCTCTATTTACTACATTAGCTTCACCCACTTCTGCTCTTGCAACAATACCGTTAAAAGCTTTTGCAATTTCTTCAATTCGCATAGAGGTTGGATCGTTAACTGAAACTCCTAGTTTAAGGTTCTTTGTATTATCGTTAGCATATACTTGGTAAGCTAATTCAGATAAAACAGATAAAGCAAAGACTTCTTGAGCTTGTAATACATCAGCTTTTTGAGTCCGGTCATTCCAATATACAATATTTCCTCTATCTCCATCGCAATCTGGCATGTATCCTAATACAAACTGTTTTTTACCTTCTTGGTGCAGTTTTTCCATAAAAGAAGCACAATGAACAAGATTTTCTGGTTCAGGAATGATAGCATGAACAATTTTACCAGCTTCATTATTCATGGCATCATAGGTAAAACCAAGTTCTGGTAAAAAGGTACTATCAATGGAAAGGCAACGGGCGCTTCCATTCATATCGCAAACAATACCAACAGGATTTGCGACTAAACTTTGTGTCAATTGAGCAAAAAACTGGTTCTGAGCTACTTTTTCTATTTTTCCAGAAACAACTTCCTTGGTAAAATCTAAGTAGGCTTTAACCGCTTTTTCTTTAAACTGTGCACTTTGTTCAAGAACGGTATTCACTTCAGAAGAATGAACTTGTATTATGTTTTGTGCAATTTTTCCACAGTTATCATCATTACATATATCTTTAAAAATTGTAATTAATTTGGTAGCTTCACTTCCTGGAATAACACCACCATCATTAAAGCCAAACTTAATTCCATTATGTCCAATGGGGTTATGACTTGCAGAAATGTAGACAAAACCATCTAACTGGCGAGCGTAAGCCATAATTTCCGGTGCTGCAGTAATTCCTAAATACTGCACTTTTATACCTTGGTCTAGTAAACTAGCTATTAGTGCTTTAGCAATCTCTTGTCCTGTAGGTCTTGCATCCATACCCACTGCAATGGTAGCCTTTTGTCCCACAATTGGAATAATATAGGAGCTAAAAGCTTTTCCGATTAAAGCCGAAATGAGCGTGTTGGTCTCTCCTATTTGAGTGGTGTGATCTTCTTCCTTCCCAGATACAGCGAAAACTTGTCTCCATCCAGAAGCAGATAAAATCATAGATGAAACTTGATCTTTGATTGGATTAGTCATTGTTCTTTTCCCTCTAAATTATTATAAGTGAAAAAGAATAATATCATAAAAAAATATCTATTACAATCTTTTCTATTTCCTATAGATTAAGTATGAAATAATTAGTATAATTAAATTGTTATGAGTATACAAACAAAACCATTAACCATGCCTGAAGCAGGAAAAACCGTAGTAGTTGGTATGTCAGGTGGAGTCGATTCGACGGTAGTTGCTATTTTATTAAAAGAAAGAGGGTGCAGAGTAGTGGGGGTTACCATGTCCAGTTGGAATAGGGATTTACCCTTACCTAAAAACGAAGCAGGATATAGAAATTCTTGTTACGGTCCAGATGAAAAACTGGATATAGATGCTTGTACTCTTTTTTGTAAAGAACATGATATTGAATATCATGTGATTGATGTTCGAGAAGCCTACCAAAGGGAAGTATTAGATTATTTTAAAAGCGAATATCGCTCAGGAAGAACTCCTAATCCTTGTATTCGTTGTAATCCCCGAGTAAAATTTGGGGCTTTATTAGATGGGGTACGTAACCTTGGTATTGATTATGATTATTTTTGCACTGGTCACTATGCATCCTTAGTTCGTCCAGAAAATTCTATTGCAAGTATTTATAATGAACATACAGAGAACGAGAGCATCCATCCTGTTATGATTTCTTGTGCTAATGATATTTCAAAAGATCAAGCATATTTTTTATATCGAATACCTACTGAGGTTTTAGAAAAAGTACGTTTTCACTTACCCATATTTTTCCCTTATTATCTTCCAATAAGGTTTGGATAGTGTTGTC
>CALNCH010000171.1 GCA_937875245.1 uncultured Spirochaetaceae bacterium | reverse complement strand
ATTTGGTGATATTTTAAGAACGGTATCTTGGAACTTAGAGGCATAAAAAATGGTCATAGTACTAGAAAAAGGAATTCCCCAAAAAGAAAAAGAAGAATTACGTTCTTTTCTTGAGAAAAATAATTTTCGTGTTAACGAAATCACTGGCGAAGAATCAACTATCTTTGGAGCAGTTGGTCACTTATCAATAGATCCTAGAGAAGTTGAAATTTTGCCTGGGGTTGAAAGGGTTATACCTATTTCAAAACCCTACAAAATGGCTAGTCGTGAGTTCAAAAAAGAAAATACGATTGTAGAAATTCCCAACAATAGAGGACAAATTATTAGAGTTGGGGGAATGCGTATTGTTTCTATTGCCGGTCCTTGTGCAGTAGAAAGCCGAGAGCAGATATTTGATGTAGCTCGTAAGGTTGCCGCTAGTGGAGCTGTTATGTTGAGGGGTGGGGCATATAAGCCACGAACTTCTCCCTACGCCTTTCAGGGAATGGCAGATGAAGGGGTAAAAATACTCAAAGAAGCCGGTGATGCTTTTGGATTACCCATAGTAACAGAAATAGTATCTGCTGATCACATACCTGTAATGGAAAAATACCATGTAGATGTGCTTCAAATTGGTGCCAGAAATATGCAGAACTTTGACTTATTAAAAAAAGTGGGAGCTATAGGTTGTCCTGTTATATTAAAAAGAGGACTTTCTGCTACTATTGAAGAATGGCTTATGGCCGCAGAATACTTACTTTCTTCTGGTACCGATAAGGTTATTCTTTGTGAACGGGGTATCCGTACTTATGAAAAAGCTACTCGAAATACCCTTGATTTATCGGCTATTCCAATTCTTCGCTCTTTAACGCACCTCCCTATTATTGTAGATCCAAGCCATGCAGTAGGTATCCGCGATAAAGTGCCTCCTATGGGGTTGGCTGCTATTGCTGCAGGAGCTGATGGAATTATAGTAGAAGTACATTGCTGTCCAGAAAAAGCTATGTCAGATGGACCCCAGTCTTTATACCCAGAACAATTTGATAAATTACTTCGTGATATTGATGTGTTGGCTCCTGTAGTTGGTAAAGAAACTACTCGCATTCGTGGTACAGAATGGAGTACTGCAGATAAAACTCTAGAACAAGAAAAAAATACCACAACCCAAATCTCAGATGGACCTGTTACTTGTGCTTATTCTGGTACAAGAGGTGCTTATGCAGAACAAGCAATTCGCCATTATTTTGATGGGGATGCCTTAGCTGTTTCTTGTTCAGATTTTAGAAGTGTATTTCAAGCTGTTCAAAATGGTTCTGTCCGTTTTGGAATGATACCTATTGAAAACAGCTTGGCTGGTTCAGTGTACGACAATTACGACAATTTAGTTCGATGTGAAGACGTTACCATTGCAGGAAGTTTGAAAATAAGAGTAGAACACAGTTTGTTAGGGATAAAGGGAACAACTGTAGATACTATTAAAACAGTTTATTCACATCCCCAAGGACTAGCACAATGTGGAAAGTTTTTATCTGAACATCTTGATTGGGAACAAGTAGAATGTAATTCTACTTCCGAAGCTGCTCGATTGGTATCTCAAAAAAAGAGTACTTCCTGTGCCGCCATAGCTTCTAGTGATGCTGCAGGGGTTTTAGAAGTGATTAAAAATGGAATCGAATCTGATCCCAGAAATTACACACGATTTTTGTTAATTGAAGCAAATAATATGGCAAAGAATAAAAAAACCTCAATGGAAGTAAAAATCCTGGGGGACAAAGTTCTGGTGTCTTAATGGCAACTATTGCTTTTGTAGCAAAAAACCAATCTGGGGCATTGCATAAATGTTTAGGTGTTTTCAGTGATAATGGTTTGAACTTAACTCGGCTTGAATCACGACCAGTCCAAGGACAACCTTGGCGATATATGTTTTATGCTGATATAGAGTTAACACAAAATAATAAAAATTTGGAAAAAGAACCAGCAGAAAAAATATTGGAAGTTGCACTAAAGCAGTTAAGTGGAGAAGCTGAAGATATTCGACATCTAGGAACTTATCGAGAAATAAACTAAAAAAGGAAACAACAATGGAAAGATACGTATTATCAGTACTAGTAGAAAACCATGCAGGAGTATTAAGCCGAGTATCAGGACTTTTTAGTCGTCGCGGTTACAATATTGATAGTTTGACTGTAGGTGAAACTTATAATCCGGGTCAATCACGAATGACCATTGTTGTCCGTGGCGATGAATACATTTTAGAGCAAATTGAAAAGCAGTTGTCAAAATTGGTTGAAGTAATTTCTATAGATCATTGTCAAGCATTTGACACTGTTGTTCGCGAGATGGCTCTTATTAAAGTTTCTGCCCCAGGAACTAGTAGAGGAATTGTTGTTGAGACTGCAAATATTTTCCGGGCTCATGTTGTTGACGTAGCTGTTGATTCTTTAGTAATTGAAGCAACTGGTAGTGAAGACAAAATTGCCAGTTTAATTCGGATGCTTGAACCTTTTGGCATTTTAGAATTAGTACGTACTGGACTGACTGCCATGGGACGTGGTGGGGAGACACTTCAATAACAGGTTATTGACACCCTAGGCTCTTTGGTTTAATATGCAAAAATATGCAGAATTATCTGTATAAATATGCATAAAACAGGAGCTTATGGTATGAATAATTTAACTGAAAAGAAAATCACTATTCTTGATTCCACATTACGAGATGGAGCTCAAGGTGAAGGCATTAGTTTTTCTGTTCAGGATAAAATTCATATAGTACAAGCCCTCGATGAATTAGGTGTAACCCTTATAGAAGCAGGAAATCCTGGATCTAATCCAAAAGATTTGGAGTTTTTTCAAGAAGTAAAAAAACTTACCCTCAAAAATGCAGAAATTTGTGCTTTCGGTGCAACTCGTCGAAAAGATATTACTTGTAGTGAAGATGTTAATTTACAAAGTTTACTATCTGCTGAAACAGATACTGTTGTATTTTTTGGGAAAGCTTGGGACTTTCAAGTAACGGATATTTTACGAGCTTCTTTAGAAGAAAACCTTGCCATGATAAAAGAAACAGCCGCTTTTTTGTATGATTCTGGCAGAAATGTTATCTTCGATTCAGAACATTTTTTTGACGCTTATTTTTCAAACCCAGAATATACTCTAAAAACACTACATGCCGCAGTTGATGGAGGAGCAAAAATCTTAGTACTTTGTGATACTAAAGGTGGAACTATGCCTCAAAAA
>CALNCH010000170.1 GCA_937875245.1 uncultured Spirochaetaceae bacterium | reverse complement strand
ATACATTCACCTTTTCGTAAAACGGTAACTCTATCACTAATATCCATAACCTCATTTAACTTATGAGTAATAATAATGATAGAAGAGCCACTCTCTTTCATTCGACGAAGAATTTGAAATAAATTGTTGGTTTCTTGAGGAGTTAATACTGCAGTGGGTTCATCTAAAATAAGAACCTTTGCTCCACGGTATAAGACCTTTATGATTTCTGTAGTTTGTTTTTCGCTAACAGACATGGAATATATTTTTTTATCAGGGTCCACTTTAAAACCAAATTGATTTTCCAGTTGTAGAATTTTTTCCCTAATATGTTTCTTATTTATTAAAAAGCCTGCTTTTTCCCCTAATGCAATGTTTTCCAAGGCTGTCATTACATCAACCAGTTTAAAGTGTTGGTGCACCATTCCAATACCACCTTTAATGGCATCTTCTGGAGAGGAAAAAATTTGCTTTTTTCCATTGATATAAATTGCTCCTGAATCAGGAGTATACATTCCAGAAAGCATATTTACTAAGGTAGTTTTTCCAGAGCCATTTTCACCTAATAAGGCTAAAATTTCACCTTGACGGACATCAATTGATACATCGTTATTTGCGATTACTGAACCGAATTTCTTTGAAATTGAACGAAGGGAAACGAAAGAGTCTTGCATTGCAGCTCCTATATAATTAGGTAAGCAGATTCAAGGAGTTAATCTGCTTACCAATACTAAAATTAACTTAGTTTAGTTTGATGGAACGTTTCCGATTACACCTTTTACAAACCAACCCATGTTCCAGATTTCTTCATCGGTCATTGTGGTACCAGCTGGTACTTTTACATTGCCGTTCTGATCTGAAAGAGGACCAGCAAATGGATGAAGGTCTCCAGAAAGGATTTTTGCTTGAGCAGAGGACACTAATGCTGCAGTTTCAGGATTGTTATTTGCTGTTAAGTTATCAAGAGTAACCATACCATTTGACAAACCTTCCCAATATGCTCGACTTGTCCAGGTTCCATTGATAATTGATGTTACGTCTTCTACATAGAAGATATCCCAGTGGAATAATGGAGCTGTTAAGTAAGCTTTTGGTGCGGCGTTTGGAGTTGGTACATTGTATCCAACAGCAAAGGCACCCTTTTCTTGTGCAGCAATTTGAGGTGCTGTTGTATCCTGGTGCTGTGCAATAATATCACAACCCTTGTTTAATAACTGAAGAGCAGCTTGTTTTTCAACAGCTGGATCGTACCAAGTGTTTGTCCAAATTACTTCTACCGTTGCTTTTGGATTTACTGATAAAACACCTAAAGTGAAAGCGTTAATACCACGAATTACTTCAGGAATTGGCATAGCTGCTACATAACCGATTTTGCCCTTTGCTGTTTTTTTACCCGCAGCAATACCTGAAAGGTAACGAGCTTGGAAAACTTTTCCAAAGTATGTTGATACGTTTGCAGCTGTTTTGTAACCAGAACAATGGCCAAAGTATACATTAGGAAATTCTTCTGCTACCTTGATTGTCCAGTCCATAAAACCAAAACTGGTTGTATAGATAACATTACAACCCTGGTCAATTAAGTCACGAATTGCTTTTTCAGCATCTGCAGTTTCTGGAACAGCTTCTACATATGCAGTTTCGATACCCATGTCATTAAGAGCAAGACGACCTTTGTCATGTGCCTGAGTATAACCTTCATCGTTAATGTGACCGATGTATACAAAACCTACTTTAATTGTTTCTTTAGTAAGTTTGCCACTTGTTGCAGTGTCTTTTTGTCCACCTGCAAATAAAGTGCCCAAGAGCATTAAAGCAACTAGGACAGAAACCATAATCTTTCTCATAAAACCTCCTCAGATTTTAAAGTACCCAATAAATATAAAGCCATGGATGGCTGTAAAAGCCAGTAGTTTACGATTAGTAAACTACGGACCCTAAAAAAATACAGGGAAGTATTTTTTTTAGGGCCTCTCCTCAGATTTTAAAGTACCCCAATAAATATAAAGCCATGGATGGCTGTAAAAGCCAGTAGTTTACGACTAAGTAAACTACGGACCCTAAAAAAATACAGGGAGGTATTTTTTTTAGGGCCTCTCCTCAGATTTTAAAGTACCCCTATAAATATAAAGCCATGGATGGCTGGAAAAGCGAACACTTAGATAAGATAGGGAAGAATTTGAGTTATTTTCGGGATTAGCGAAATACTACTCCAGTTTCTGGATCCATGGAATCAACAATAGCTAATGATTCAATACGGATTCCTTCTTCTCGAAGTAACTGACCCCCAGTTTGAAAACCTTTTTCGATTACAATGCCAGCGCCTGCAAGTTTCGCACCT
>CALNCH010000169.1 GCA_937875245.1 uncultured Spirochaetaceae bacterium | reverse complement strand
GTAGATATTACTGGTATTACTTTGCCTATAACAAAGCACAGTTATATTGTTCGGGATGTTAATCAATTAGCTGGTGCTATTCGAGAAGCATTTTTAATTGCTGGAAGTGGAAGACCAGGACCGGTTTTATTAGATATTCCTAAAGATGTAACAGCAGCCTTGGCAGAATACGATCCTTTACCAAAAGAACAAATAAACTATCCCTCTACTATTCATTCAATAAAAAGTATTCAGCGTTTATCACAAGGTGATATGCCCTCTGATGCAGAAATTGCAAAGGCCGCAGAGTTAATCAATAATGCAGAAAAACCCTTACTCTATGTGGGAGGAGGGGTTGTTATTTCTCAAGCATATCAAGAATTACTTACCTTGGCTGAAAAAGCCCATATCCCAGTTTGTGTAACCTTAATGGGAAAAACAGCATTTCCTTCAACACATGAATTGTGTACAGGTATGGTTGGAATGCATGGTACAAAGGCTTCTAACATGGCGATTAATCATTCTGATTTGATTATAGCTTTAGGAGCTCGCTTTTCAGACCGAGTTATTTCAAATCCTGCTACCTTTGCTAGAAAGGGAAAGATTTTTCAAATTGATATTGATAGTGCAGAAATTAATAAGAATGTGCCGACTTGTGGTAGTTTAATTGGTGATATAAAACCTATTCTTACAAAAATCCTCCCTCTTATCGAAGAGAAAAAAGTTTCAAAGTGGAATGCTCAAGTAGCAGAGTGGAAAAATCATATTCCTTCTATGTACACCAAGAAAACTCAATTACATCCTCGATTTGTTTTTGAATATATTCATAACAAATTAGGAGATGATACCATTATTACTACTGAAGTTGGTCAACATCAAATGTGGACTGCTCAATTTTATCCATTTACTAAACCGAGAACTTTTTTGACTTCTGGAGGATTAGGAACAATGGGTTATGGTACTGGAGCTGCCATTGGTGCACAAGTAGGAAATCCTTCTGCTTATGTAGTTCACATTGCAGGAGACGGATCTTTCCGTATGAACTGTAATGAGTTAGCTACGATTGGTGCCTATAATTTACCTGTGGTAATCATTGTAGTAAATAATGGGGTGTTGGGAATGGTACGCCAGTGGCAAAATATGTTTTATGGTAAAAGATTTTCAGAAACAACATTGGACCGAGGCCCTGACTTTGTGAAACTTGCAGAGGCTTATGGTATTAGAGGATTCAGAGCAAAGAACGAAGATGAATTTTCTCAGTGTTTTGATAAAGCTGTAAGTGAAAGAACCCCTGCTGTTATCGACTGTTATATGAATATCGATGAAATGGTATTGCCAATGGTACCAACAGGAAAA
>CALNCH010000168.1 GCA_937875245.1 uncultured Spirochaetaceae bacterium | reverse complement strand
TTCCTTTACACTTAGCACTTCCTTTTAAAAAAGAGGATGCAGAGATAAAAGCTTTATATACCATAATTAATCATAACTTAACTTTAAAAGGCCCACTTTATAAATCAAATAAAAATAAAGCTAAGCAAAAAAAACCAGTTGTAGAATTACTCCCAACAGCACAACCTGTGCCAAGAATAACAGCCATACCCACTATAACAATTACACCCGAATTTATTGCAGCCCAAGATAATTATATTTTTAAGCAGTCCAAAAAAATTAAACATAAGCGATTTTTACGAAAAAATCGTACTTCTTTAACAGTAGGAAGTTTAGTTGTTATTCTCCTGTGTATTTTTACAACAAGTGTTATTAATGACAATAAAAACAAACCTAATACATTAGGACTTTCGTCAGAAGAAGTTGTGTACCAGTTTTACAAAGGAATTAACACCTTAGATAACAATCTTATAGATAGTGTTGGACCTCGAAAAGTAACTCAAGATTACTCTAATACTCTTTCTGGGGTTTTTGTTTCGGGAAAAATGAGAGAAGCTTACGAACAAGTACCCCCTATTCTATCGCCTGCTCAGTGGATTTGCGCACGGAATGGCTTAGAATTATGGTTATTTGGAACAAGTCGTCTTTCAATAACTACAGTTATTGCGCCTCCCACTACTCCAGTTATTGGCGATTTAGCAGAGTACGAAGCTCACTATTATTTAGTTCGAAATCAGGGTTTAGAGGATTATATAGTAACAGAGTATACTGAGATTATTACATTAACCTATGGTAAAAAAGAATGGCAGATAACCGATTTAGAACCGGTTGCAACTGAAATTGCAGTTAATTCAGTACAATTCAAAGAAGATTATGCAACTGCCCTAACAAATACCCATCCAGATAATCAGGGACAAGAATTGATTGTAATACTACAAGACAAATACTTTTGGCTTCCTACTGCAGAAGAAGCAGCACAAGCATTATCTACACTTCCTTCTTACTTAATACCGAAAAGAAGCGAAGATAACTTCGCTCCTGTTAAGGGGTATTAATAAATAAATAAATAAATAAATAAATTAATTAATTTATTTATTATTTCCGGTAGAACCTGGAATTCCAATTCGTGAAATAGGCCAGAATCTAAAGGATGCAGATCCTAAGATATTGGCTTGTGGTACATATTGGGGTTCCATGTTGGAATAATAAGAAAAACTATAATTATCTAAACTGGTAACAGCTTTCAAGGTAAAATCATAAGAATGTCGCATATCTAAAGAGTTAAAGCGATTATCACCCATCATAAAATAATTATCTTCTGGAATATATACTGGATTTCCTAAACTATCATTTTGGGGGAATACAGGCATATTTCTCATATCATTGATTTCAACCATATATGTAATTAACTTTTCAGCTTCTTTTAACAGTGCAAGTCTTTGTGAATCTTTACTAGTAACAGAGGCACTTACTCCAGAACTAATCAATTCTGCATTACGAAGAATTAATTTTCCAAATACCACTTTAGACATGAGATTGTGCCTGAACATAGCATCAGAATAGATATCATTTCCAACTATACCATTGGTTTGAATAGTACTTGTTCCAACTGTATGTATCCAATCGGTCATAAAAGCATTAAACCAGGATTCTCCACCGTTGGTAGCCAATAGTTTTCTTGAAACAGTATCAAATTGAATAAAGAAATTGTAGATATATCGGTCTGAAAGTGAATACAAAGAAGAAACAACACTGGTATTTTCTTTTGAATTAAATTGTGTAAGTTTAATTTTAGAAAAACTATCTGCTATTTCTTTGCATTCAGCGGCAACATCTGCCAGAATAAGATTTCTTCTTTGATTTTCAACTTCTAACATGGTATTGTATTCATCTCTGGTTTGAGGAACATACTGTACTTTTGATAAAGTATCAGCATTTAATCCTGCAAGGTTCCATTCAGCCCAAGTAGAATCTTCGGTTACAGGCGTAAAAACAGGGTTCTGTGCGGTTTTTTTGTATAAAACACCATCCTGCATTACTAACTGTTCTCCCTCCACTCCTGTAATTCTTTTTACTAAGGGATCTGCTTTTACATTACCTTCTTCATCTACATTTAAATTAACTTTAGTGAGGGTCAACATATACACCAACTGTGAAACAAAGCTTTTTACCTCAGAAGGTCGATCTGAATTATAGTGGGGATTTCTAAAAACAATAATATCCCCTTTTTCATATTCTCTAAGACAGGGAATACCTACCTCTGATAAAGGAAACTTTGGACCACTAGGTGTTTTGAACACCACCACCCTATCTTTTACTAAAAACTCTGGAACCATTGATTCAGAAGGAATTTCATAGAGTTGGAAAATAAAAATATTAATAAGTGCAACTGTAAAAGCTGCTTGAACAAAAGCATCTACCCAATCTAATACTTCAAATGTTATTTTTACAGATTTTTTTCGATTTTTTTTAATTTTTTCTAACTGATTTTCAAAATCTGGATTATTTTTATAAACACGTTTTGTATCAAGACGATAGGAAATAAGAATACTGAAAACCGTTGTAGCAACCCAAAGAAAGACTGTAATAACATCATACCAATGACTAGTACCTGTTGAACCAGCCCGTCTAAAAACAAAGGAGGCTAAAAGAACAAAGGGCATATACTCATACAGTTTTTTAACAACAGAAATACACCTACTATTTTTTTTCAAATATAACTGATAGTACACAAACCATGCCAACACAAAGGTAAAACCAAGTGATACCGGTAATGCAAAAAAAGATATATCAAACTTAAAAGAAATTTGAAAAACTGAAAAAAGCCCAGAAAGGATAAGGGCCACAAAGTTAAGCATTGTCAATGTTTTGTTCATGTTCAAAGTATAGCAAAAAAAATATAAATAGACTACAATTTGTCTATGAATTGTACTGATTTTGATTTTTTCCCTTTTAATACTAC